>NZ_JACVQL010000114.1:0-7909 GCF_019733465.1 Actinotalea ferrariae
GCGCCGACGGTCCTCGTCGTGCCCGCGGCGGGCGGCGCCGACCTGCTCGCGCACAGCCTCGCGACGGCGCTCTCGGGCAGCGGTGTCAGGGCGCGCGTCCTCTCGGCAGGGGGCGAGGGGTCCGTCGCAGCGGCGGTGCAGCGGCTCGCGCCCTCGGCCGTGCTGCTGCACGTCGGCGCCGACGACGCGGAGGCCGCGCGCGCGGACCGGCTGCTGGGCGCCGTCGCGGCACGCGCCCCGGCGGTCCCGATCTTCGTCCACCGTGAGGGCGCCGCGCCGTTCGAGCCGCCGGCCACCGTGACGGTGCACCGGGTGCGCACCCTCACGGGGGCGCTGCACGAGGTGCTCGCGGTCGTCGGCTGAGGCGGGCACGGGGTGCCGGCGGTGCGCTCGTCCGTCGTCGGCGCGAGGCCGAGACGCGACGCGGAGGAGGGTTCACCCGGCTCGCGGGCTAAGGTCCGGCGGCACGCGGGCCGATGAGAACCTCGCGCGGCACCCGGCCGTCGCAGGCCGCCCCGCCCCGTCAGGGGCGCGGCGACGAGGACCGGAAGGAGGCGGATGGCAGGCATCGTCGTGTGCCACGGCTCCGCCGCCGTGCGTGACCGCATCGTCTCCGCAGCCCACGGGGTCCCGGCGCTCGCGCCGGCCCGTGGAGCCGCCAGCGCCGAGGAGCTCGTCGCCCTCGCGCGCCGCACCGCCCCCGCGCTCGTCCTGCTGGACGCGCACCTTCCCGGTGCCGGCCCCATCGAGGCGATGCGCCGGCTCCGGATGATCGGTGCCACCCCCGTCGTCATCATGCTCGCCGTCCCGGGCGACGAGATCACGCTCGACCGCGCCATCGCGCTCGGCGCGCGTGGCTACCTCGCGCCCGACGTCGACCGCAGCGAGCTCGTCGCCGTCGCGGCGCACAGCCTCGCGTCGAGCGTCCCGCACCAGGCGGGCCCGCCCCCGCGGACCGAGGCGCCCGTGCGCCGCGTCGAGCCGCAGGACCCGGGCGCACCCGTCGTCGAGCTCACCAAGCGCGAGCTCGAGGTGCTCTCCGGCATGAGCCACGGGCGCTCCAACGCCCAGATCGGCGCAGAGCTCTTCCTCTCGGAGGACACGGTCAAGACCCACGCGCGTCGGCTGTTCCGCAAGCTGGGCGCCGCGGACCGCGCGCAGGCCGTCGCGATCGGTCTGCGCCGGGGCTTCATCCGCTGACGCAGCCCGCGTGGACGGGTGCCGACCCACCCCGGTGAGGTGCGTACCATCGACGAGGTGAGCGCGTTCGAGCCCCGCACCTCTCCCGCCGCCGACGACCAGCCCGCAGACCCGTTCGGCTTCGTCGGCCTGACGTACGACGACGTCCTCCTGCTGCCCGGCGAGACGGACGTGATCCCGAGCGAGGTGGACACCACCTCCCGCCTCACGCGTGAGCTGACCGTCGCGGTCCCGCTGGTCTCGGCCGCGATGGACACCGTGACCGAGGCCCGGATGGCGATCGCCATGGCCCGTCAGGGTGGGCTGGGCGTGCTGCACCGCAACCTCTCGATCGCCGACCAGGCTCACCAGGTCGATCTGGTGAAGCGCTCCGAGTCCGGCATGGTCACCGATCCGGTGACGGTGGGGCCCGAGGCGACGCTGGCGGAGCTCGACGCGCTGTGCGGCAAGTACCGCGTCAGCGGGCTGCCCGTGGTCGACGACCAGCAGCGCCTGCTCGGCATCATCACGAACCGCGACCTGCGCTTCGTCGCGCCGCAGGACTTCACGACGCTGCGCGTCCGCGAGGTCATGACCGCCATGCCGCTGGTCACGGGCCCGGTCGGCATCTCGCGCGCGGACGCGGCGTCCCTGCTCGCCAAGCACAAGGTCGAGAAGCTGCCGCTCGTCGACGAGGCCGGCGTGCTGCAGGGCCTCATCACGGTGAAGGACTTCGTCAAGTCCGAGCAGTACCCGCTCGCGACGAAGGACGGCGAGGGGCGGCTCGTCGTCGGTGCCGCGGTGGGCTTCTTCGGCGACGCGTGGGACCGGGTCACGGCCCTGGTCGAGGCGGGCGTCGACGTGCTCGTGGTCGACACCGCGAACGGTCACGCGCGCCTCATGCTCGACATGGTGCGGCGCATCAAGTCGGACCCGGGGACGCGTCACGTCCAGGTCATCGGCGGCAACATCGCGACGCGTCCGGGTGCCCAGGCGCTGGTCGACGCGGGCGTGGACGCCGTGAAGGTCGGCGTCGGCCCGGGCTCGATCTGCACCACGCGCGTCGTCGCGGGTGTCGGTGTGCCCCAGGTCACGGCCATCTACGAGGCGGCGAAGGCGTGCCGCCCGGCCGGCGTGCCGGTCATCGGCGACGGCGGCCTCCAGTACTCGGGCGACATCGCCAAGGCGCTCGTCGCGGGCGCCGACACCGTGATGCTCGGCGGCCTCCTCGCGGGGTGCGACGAGAGCCCCGGCGACCTCGTGTTCGTCAACGGCAAGCAGTTCAAGCGGTACCGCGGCATGGCGTCGCTCGGTGCGATGCAGTCGCGCGGGGACCGCCGGTCCTACTCCAAGGACCGGTACTTCCAGGGCGACCTGTCCGACGACGAGATCATCACCGAGGGCATCGAGGGCCAGGTCCCGTACCGGGGCCCGCTCGCGGCGGTCGCGCACCAGCTGGTCGGCGGCCTGCACCAGTCGATGTTCTACGTCGGGGCGCGGACCATCCCGGAGCTCCAGGCGCGCGGTCAGTTCGTCCGGATCACCCCGGCGGGGCTCAAGGAGTCCCACCCGCACGACGTCCAGATGGTCTCCGAGGCGCCGAACTACTCGTCGCGGTGAGCGGACCGCACCTCGAGGGCATCCCCGTCGCGCAGGTCACCGCGCTCGTCCGGGAGGTCGCGGCCGGCGTCGTCCGGCCCCGGTTCCGGGCGCTGCACGCCGACGACGTGAGCGAGAAGAGCCCGGGCGACCCGGTGACGGTCGTCGACCTGGCCGCCGAGGAGGCGCTGACCGCAGGCCTGCTGCGGCTCACGCCCGACGTGCCGGTGGTCGGCGAGGAGGCCGTCGCGGCGGACCCGTCGCTGCTCGACGTCGTCGCGACCGCCGAGCGGGTCTGGGTGGTCGACCCCATCGACGGCACCCAGGCCTTCGTCGACGGTGCGCCCGACTACGCGCTCATGGTGGCCCTCGTCGAGCGGGGCGAGGCGGTGGGCGGCTGGATCTGCCTGCCGGAGCGCGAGCGCATGCTCGTCGCAGTGCGGGGAGGCGGGGCGTGGGACGGTGACATCCGCCTCGCGCGGCCCGAGGCCGACCTCCGGGCGCTCCGCGGCGGCGCGGCGACGAAGTTCCTGCCGCGCGATCGCCCCGAGCTGCCGAACGGCGTGCACGAGCGGGTCACGTCGGGGATCGCCGCGCTCGGTGCGGGCGCCACGACGAGCGACCGGATGTGGGCGGGCGCCACGTACGCGAGCATCGCGACCGGTGCGACGGACTTCGCGTTCTACTGGCGCACGAAGCCGTGGGACCACCTCGTCGGCGCGGCGATCCTGCGGGAGCTCGGGGGAGTGAGCATCCGTCCCGACGGCACCGACTACCGCGCGGACGACGACGGCGTGGGGCTCGTGGTGGCGTCGTCGCGCGCGGTCGCCGACGCCGTCCTCGAGTCGCTGCGCCCGCTCGGCTGAGGGCTCGCGCTGCGGCCCGGCCGACGTCCGGCGAGTGCCGCGAGGCCGGCCGCGACGCACAGGGCGGCGGCCACGACCGCCGAGGTCACCGGGCCGAGCGCCTCGCGCGCTGCGCCGAAACCCGTCGAGCCCAGCGCCTGCCCCGTCGCGAGGGCGATGAACAGGACCGACGTGCCCGCGCCCGCCGCGGACGGCCACGCCTGCCGGGCCCACAGGATGAGGACGGCTGACAGGCCCATGTACGCGGCACCGAAGACGGCCATGCCGGCGTATGCCGCCCACGGCGCGCCGGTGGCGACCGACAGCGCCACCCCACCCGCGGCGAGCGCGAGGGCGACCGTGCACGTGCACCACGCGGCGCGCCGACCGGTGCGCCGGACCAGGGTTCCCGTCGCCGCGCCCACGAGGCCGCCGGCGCCGAGCGCCGTCCACAGCCAGCCCACGCGCTCGGCCGGCACGGATCCGGGCTCGGTGAGGATCAGCGGTCCGAACGTCCACACGAGCGCCGACCCGGCGCCCGCGACCACGGCTGCCGCACCGGGGACGGCGACGGCGCGCCATGCTCCGGGTGCGGGCTCCGCGGACGTCCGGGCCGGGTCGTGATCGGCGGCGTCGGGGTCGGCCGAGCCGCGAACGGCCGGCCCGCCGTCGCCCGCGCCGTGAGCGGTCGCCAGGTCGGAGCGCCGTCGCACGGGGTACCAGGCCGCCAGGGCGGTCAGCGCGCACGCGGCGGCCATGGTCGTCCAGGCCGGGGTGATCGTCGTGGCGGCGAAGGAGACGATCCCGGCCCCGACGACGCCGACCGCGGTCCCGGCGTTCACCACGGACTGCGCCGTGGCGGCCGCCTCGGGGGCGACGACGGCGTCGACCACGGGGACGAGCGCAGGGGAGGCGAAGCCGCCGCCCAGGCCGCCGACGACCACCGCGAGTACGAGGACCACCGGGTCCTGCGCCAGGGCGACCCCCACGCACCCGGCCGTCGCCGTGACGCCGGCGAGCACGAGGCCGACCCCGGGACGGCGGTCCACGACCCGGGCCGCGGACGCTGCCGCCACCGAGTACGAGGCGAACTGGGCGGCGGCGGCCCAGCCCAGCACCCCGGCGAGCTCCGGACGCTCCGCCGCGAGCATCGGCGCGAACAGGCCGACGCCGAAGCGCGCCATCCCGTACGTGGTCGCGATGAGCAGCATGCCCGCGAGCGTGACGGCGACACCCGTGGTCGCGCGCGCGTCAGGACCCGAGCCCGCGGTGCCCGCGGCCGTGCCCCCGCTAACGCCCGCGCTCGCCCGCGGCGTGAGCCGGCCGGTCCCTGCGACGTCCGCCATGCCCCTCCTCCATAACGACCGTTTCACTGTAACGAACGTTATGCTCGGTGGCATGCGGGATCCGGGTCGCACGCGCGAGCGCATCCTCGACGCCGCCGAGGAGCTGTTCTTCCGTGACGGCATCGCCGTCACGGGGGTGGACGCCGTCGCGGCGGAGGCGGGCGTCGCCGTCGTGACGCTGTACAAGCACGTCGGCTCGAAGGACAACCTCCTGCGTGAGGTCCTCGAACGTCGCCTGCGCTCCTGGACGGAGCACTGGGACGTCGCCGTCGCCGACGCCGGCTCACCGCGCGAGCGGCTGCTCGCCGTCTTCGACGCCGTCGAGACGTTCCGCGCCGCGGCGCGCCCCACCCAGTGGTGCTGCTTCCTCGCCACCGCGTCCGAGCGCCCCGTCCCGCGTGACGGCGGGGACGACCCGGTGCTGGACCTGATCGAGCAGGACACGCGCCTCGTCACGGAACGGCTCGGGCGGCTGGCGGAGGAGGCGGGGTGCACGGACGCCGCCACGGTGGCGGAGGTCCTGCTGCTCCTCTACAACGGCGTGCTCAGCAGCCTGCTGCGCGGGGCACCCGCTGACCCGGTCACCCATGCCCGCGCGACCGCACGTGCCGTCGTCGACGCCTCGTGCCGCGCGGCGGCACCTGAGTCCTAGGCCACCGGTCCGCCTGCGCTGCTCAGCACGGGCGGACCGACGCGTACGGGCCACGCCGGTTCGGGGCCCGGACCTTCCGCCCCGCGCTCCGCCCGCGCCGAGGAGACTCGGTCCACCCAGCGCTCGTGCGCGGACACCTGGAGCTCGTGCAGCTCGTCGAGCGGCAGCGCTCCGATCTCGGGGAACGCCCGCGTCAGGGCGTCGAGCACGTCCAGGGTCGCGATCACGTCGACGTCGGCCCGGTGGAGGTCGGCCGCCGGCACCCCGTAGTGGTCGCACAGGTCGCCCAGCCTGCGGGCCCCCTCACGGGACGCGTCCAGGTGCCGGTCGAGGACGAGCGGGTCGATCACCGCGCGGACCGGGCGGCCGAGGCGCGCCGCGAGCGTCGCCAGCCCGTGCCGGCGCAGCTCGACGTCGAGCAGGGTGAGGTCGAAGCTCGCGTTGTAGGCCACCACCGGCTCGTCGTGCGCCAGGGCGTCCACGAGCTCGACCGCGATCTCGTCGAGCGCCGCGGCCGCCGGCCGACCGACGGCGCGCGCACGGGCTGTGGTCACCCCGTGGATCGCCGTCGCGACGTCGGGAATCGCCACCCCCGGGTCGAGCAGCCACGTCGTCACGCTCGTGGCGCCCGCCTCCCGGCGCACGACGGCGGCCGTGACGATGCGGTCCGTGTCGACGTCGACCCCCGTCGTCTCCGTGTCGAGGCCCACCACGGGGCCTGCCGTCCAGCTCATGGCCACCTCCTGCGGACAGCGTCCCAGGAGCCACCGACACCGGGCGGTGGCGCGCCGACCCGGCAGCGCCGATCGCCCCGGCGCGGGCCTGCGTGCGCGCGCCGGTAGCCTGGGGGCGTGAGCAACGAGATCGAGATCGGCCGCGGCAAGCGCGGGCGCCGGGCCTACTCCTTCGACGACGTCGCCGTCGTCCCGTCGCGTCGCACGCGTGACCCGGAGGAGGTCTCGGTCGGCTGGCAGATCGACGCCTACCACTTCGAGCTGCCGATCGTGGCCGCACCGATGGACTCGGTGATGAGCCCCGAGACCGCGGTCGCGCTCGGTCGCCTCGGCGGCCTCGGCGTGCTCGACCTCGAGGGTCTGTGGACGCGGTACGAGGACCCGACGGCGCAGCTCGCGGAGATCGCAGAGCTCGACGCGACGGGTGCGACCGCGCGGATGCAGGAGCTCTACGCGGCGCCGATCATCCCCGAGCTCATCACGCAGCGCCTCCAGGAGGTGCGCCGCAGCGGCGTGACCGTGGCCGGCGCCCTCTCGCCGCAGCGCACGCAGCAGTACTGGAAGCACGTGGTCGACGCGGGCGTCGACCTCTTCGTCATCCGCGGCACCACGGTCTCGGCCGAGCACGTCTCGGGTCGCGCCGAGCCCCTCAACCTCAAGCGCTTCATCTACGAGCTCGACGTCCCGGTGATCGTCGGCGGCGCGTCGACCTACACGGCGGCGCTCCACCTCATGCGCACGGGCGCGGCGGGGGTGCTCGTCGGCTTCGGCGGCGGCGCGGCGCACACCACGCGCAACACGCTCGGGATCCACGCGCCGATGGCCACGGCGGTCGCCGACGTCGCCGCAGCGCGCCGGGAGTACCTCGACGAGTCGGGCGGCCGGTACGTGCACGTCATCGCCGACGGCGGCGTGGGCCGGGCCGGCGACCTGGTCAAGGCCGTGGCGTGCGGCTGCGACGCCGTGATGCTCGGCGCCGCGCTCGCGCGCGCGGCCGAGGCGCCCGGAAAGGGCTGGCACTGGGGCCCGGAGGCCCACCACCCGCAGCTGCCGCGCGGCGAGCGGGTGCAGGTCGGCACGGCGGGCTCGCTCGAGGAGATCCTGTTCGGGCCCGGTCGTCAGGCGGACGGGACGCTCAACCTCGTCGGCGCGCTGCGCCGCGCGCTCGCGACCACGGGGTACTCCGACCTCAAGGAATTCCAGCGGGTCGAGGTCGTCGTCTCGCCGTACCAGCCGCACTGACGTCCCTCTCGAACCCCCCACCGGGCGCACTCTGCCCAGCGGCTGACGCGCCACCCTCCCCGGCCTGACCCCTCCCGCCAGGCCTGACCGCTCCTGCCGACAGGGCAGCTCGCGCGCGGACCGCGAGGAAGGGTTGCGCACGAATAGCGTGCGCAACCCTTCCCCGAGGCGCTGCCGCACCCGTCGGGCCCACCGCCGTCGCCCGGAGAGCCGTCACTCGGCCCGGAGCCCGCCTCAGGGGTGGCCGGATGTTCGCGTTCGAGCGTGTGCGCACGTGGGTGGGTCCGGTACGCGGCCAGGTGGACGGTTGTT
>NZ_JACVQL010000114.1:7977-13858 GCF_019733465.1 Actinotalea ferrariae
ACGCGGCCAGGTGGACGGTTGTTCGAACTCGACGTCGCTGTTGCCTGTGGCCGTCGGCGGCGCTGTTGCCTGTGGCCGGTCGCCGGTGTCGTCGCCCCCCTCGCCGGCGACGGCGTGGCGCCTCCACGACACCGTTCGGGGCCCCGCGTGCCCGCTCGGGTGTTGACATCGGACACAAACGGAACTAGACAAAGCCATACCAACATCCGAACGGGCGACGGAGGCCGGGTGTACGCGACGGAGCGGCAGCAGGAGATCCTCACGCGCGCCCGGCTCGACGGGCGGGTCGAGGTCAAGGACCTCGCCGACGCGCTCGACGTCACCCCCGAGACCGTGCGCCGCGACCTCACCGCGCTCGAGCGGCGGGGCCTCCTGCGGCGGGTGCACGGCGGGGCCATCCCGGTCGAGCGCCTCGGCATCGAGCCCGCCGTCGCGGACCGCGAGGGGCGCATGGCTGGTCAGAAGGAGCGCATCGCCAAGGCCGCGCTCGACGAGCTGCCCGACGGCGGCGCGATCGTGCTCGATGCCGGCACCACGACGATCCGTCTCGCCGAGATGCTGCCCACCGACCGCGAGCTGACGGTCGTCACGCACGCGCTGCCGATCGCGATGCTGCTCGCGTCCCGCCCCAGCATCACGCTGCACCTCCTGGGCGGCACGGTGCGCGGCCGGACGCTCGCCGCCGTCGGGCCGTGGGCCGAGCGCGCGATGGCCGACGTGTACGCGGACGTCGCCTTCCTCGGCACGAACGGGCTGACGGTCGAGCGCGGGCTCACGACGCCCGACCTCGCCGAGGCGGGCGTCAAGCGCGCGCTCGTCGCGGCGGCCCGTCGCACGGTGGTGCTCGCGGACCACACGAAGGTCGGCCGCTCCGACTTCGCGCAGGTCGCGCCGCTGTCCGCCGTCGACACCGTCATCACCGACTCGGAGCTCGAGCCCGACCTCGCCGACGAGATCGAGTCCGCGGGCCCCCGCGTGGTGCGCGCATGAGCACCTCCGCGCAGGCGGACGCCGAGGCGCAGACCCGTCCCACGACGTCGTCCGACGTCCCACGAAGGAGAGAGATGAACGTCTTCCGCTTCTACGCCCCCGGCGACGTGCGCCTGGAGGACGCGCCCGAGCCCTCGCCGGGCCCCGGCGAGGTCAAGATCCGGGTCCGCGCGTGCTCGATGTGCGGCACCGACGTCAAGATCTCCACGTCGGGTCACCAGCGGATCGTCCCGCCGCGCGTGATGGGCCACGAGATCGCGGGCGAGGTCGTCGAGGTCGGCGAGGGCGTCGACGCCTGGGCGGCGGGCGACCGGGTCCAGGTCATCGCGGCGATCCCGTGCGGGCGGTGCGAGTACTGCCAGGCGGGTGCCATGACCATCTGCCCGAACCAGGTGTCGATGGGCTACGACTTCGACGGCGGGTTCGCGCCGTACATGATCGTGCCGCGCGAGGTGCTCGCGGTCGACGGCCTCAACCGCATCCCCGAGAACGTCTCGTTCGCCGAGGCGAGCGTCGCCGAGCCGTTCGCGTGCGCGATCAACGCGCAGGAGATCGCGGGGGTGGGCGAGGGCGACGTCGTCGTCGTCGTGGGGTCGGGGCCGATCGGCTGCCTGCACGTGCGCCTCGCCCGGGCCCGCGGGGCGGCGCGCGTGCTGCTCGTGGAGCTCAGCCGGTCGCGGCTCGACCTCGCGGCCGCCGTCGTGCAGCCCGACGCGGCCATCTGCGCGGCGGACCAGGACCCGGTCGAGGCCGTCCTGGCGCTCACCGACGGCAAGGGCGCGACGGTGGTCATCACGGCCGCGGCGTCCGGCGCCGCGCAGGAGCAGGCGCTGCGGATGCTCGCGCCGCAGGGTCGCGTCAGCTTCTTCGGCGGGCTGCCCAAGGACAAGCCGACGATCACGCTCGACTCCAACCTCGTGCACTACAAGGAGCTCACGATCGTGGGCGCCAACGGCTCGAGCCCCGAGCACAACCGCCGGGCGCTCGCCCACATCGCCGACGGGAGCGTCCCCGTCGCGGACCTCATCACCCACCGCCTGCCGCTGGACCAGGTGGCCGAGGGCATCGACGTCGTCCGGTCGGGGGTGGGGATCAAGGTCACGGTCGAGCCGTGAGGCCGGCGCCGGCCCCTCCCCCCCGGGGGCCGGCGCCACGGTGGACCCGGGACGGCACGCCGGCCCGGAGCGAAGGAGCAGGTCAATGACGATCATCAGCGCCGCCCCGGGCACCGCCGCCCGGTCGCGCACCACCACGAAGGGAGCGTGAGACGCCCATGTCCGCAACGACGGCCGAGGCGCCCCGCACCGTGAGCCGGGGCAAGGCCGCCCAGGTCCGCGTGCAGAGGTTCGGGGCCTTCCTCAGCAGCATGATCATGCCCAACCTCCCGGCCTTCCTGGCCTGGGGCCTCATCACGTCCCTGTTCATCGCGGTCGGCTGGATGCCCAACGCGATCCTCGGCGGCTTCGGCAACGCCGACGAGATGAGCTGGCAGGGCGCCGCGACGCAGCTGGCGCTCGCGGAGGACGGGACGACCTTCCGGCAGTACGTCGGCCTCGTCGGGCCGATGATCACCTACCTCCTCCCGCTGCTCATCGCGAACGCGGGCGGCCGCGTCGTCTACGGCGACCGCGGCGCCGTCGTCGCCTCGATCGTCGCGGTCGGCATGATCGTCGGCAGCACCATCCCCATGTTCCTGGGCGCCATGATCGTCGGCCCGGGTGCCGCATGGGTCATGAAGAAGATCGACTCGCTGTGGGCCGGCAAGATCAGGGCCGGCTTCGAGATGCTCGTCGACATGTTCTCCGCCGGCATCGTCGGCGCGGCGCTCGCCGTGGCAGCGTTCTTCGGCATCGCGCCGATCGTCACCCAGCTGTCGTCGTGGCTGGGCTCGATCGTCGGGTGGCTCGCCGACAACAACCTCCTGCCCGTCATGAGCGTCATCGTCGAGCCGGCCAAGGTGCTCTTCCTCAACAACGCGATCGGCAACGGCGTGCTCGTGCCGCTCGGCGCGCAGCAGCTCGCTGAGGACGGCCAGTCGCTGCTCTTCCTCGTCGAGTCGAACCCCGGGCCTGGTCTCGGCATCCTCATGGCGTTCACGTTCTTCGGGATCGGTGCGGCCAAGAGCTCGGCACCCGGCGCCGCCGTCGTGCAGTTCGTCGGCGGCATCCACGAGGTCTACTTCCCGTTCGTGCTCATGAAGCCCGCGCTCATCCTCGCGGCGATCGCCGGCGGTGCCACGGGCGTCGCGACGAACATGGTGCTCGGCACCGGCCTGCGCGGACCGGCGGCACCCGGGTCGATCATCGCGGTTCTCGCGGCGACGCCCCGCGGCGCGTTCATCGGCGTCATCCTCTCGGTGCTGCTCTCGTTCGCCGTGACGTTCCTCGTCGCCTCCGTGATCCTGCGGGCCTCGCGCAAGCGTGACCTCGCGACGGGCGGTGGCGACCTCGGGGCCGCGATCGCGCAGACCGAGGCGAACAAGGGGAAGTCGAGCACGGCGCTCGGCGCGCTCGCCGGTGCGGGTGCCGCGACGGCGGCCGCGTCGACGACCGTGGGGGCGGAGACGGCTGCCGCGACGGCGGACGCCCCGGCGACGCCGATCCGGTCGATCGTCTTCGCGTGCGACGCCGGGATGGGGTCGTCCGCCATGGGCGCGAGCATCCTGCGTGACAAGCTGAAGAAGGCGGGCCGCACCGACGTGACCGTCGTCAACAAGGCGGTCGCGCGGCTCGAGGACGACGTCGACCTCGTCATCACGCAGCGCGAGCTCACGGACCGCGCGCGCAGGCACGCGCCCGGCGCGCGGCACGTCTCGGTGGACAACTTCCTCTCGAGCCCGGTGTACGACGACGTCGTGCGCGAGGTCACGGCCGAGGGCGACCCGGCCGCGAGCCCGACCAGCCGAGAGGCGGCGCAGGCATGAGCGAGGTCCTGGCACCGGGCGACGTCGTCCTGGCCGAGTCCGCGGACTCCAAGGAGGAGGCGATCCGCGACGCGGGCCGGCTGCTCGTGGCGGCCGGTGCGGTCGAGGAGTCGTACGTCGACGCGATGCTCGAGCGCGAGCGCACGATCTCGACGTACATGGGCAACCACCTCGCGATCCCGCACGGGACCGACGACGCCAAGCGGGCGATCCGCCGGTCGGCACTGTGCCTCGTGCGGTACGACGAGCCCGTCGACTGGGACGGCAACCCCGTCCGCGTCGTCGTGGGGATCGCCGGCGTGGGTGACGAGCACCTCGAGATCCTGTCCCGGATCGCGCTGGTGTTCGCGGACACCGACCAGGTGCAGCGGGTGCTCGACGCGTCGTCGTCGGCCGAGCTGTACGCCATCCTGCAGGCGGTGAACGAGTAGTGGGCACGCGACCCTCGGTGGCGACCCCGGTCCCCGCCGCCGGGGGTCGCCGCCCGTCCCGGTCCCCACGTCCGCTGAGCCGGAGGCCCGCATGATCGTCACGGTCACCCCGAACCCCAGCGTCGACCGTGCGCTCGAGCTGGACCGGCTCGGCGTGGGCGAGGTCAACCGGGCGCACGCGACCCACGTGCACGCGGGCGGCAAGGGGATCAACGTGTCGCGCGCGCTCGTCGCCCAGGGGCTCGCGACACGCGCCGTGCTCCCCGCGGGCGGCAGCGACGGCGAGCTCCTCGTGCAGCTGCTCGCGGAGCAGGCGGTGCCCGCGCGCGCCGTGCCCGTGCGGGGGGAGACCCGCTCGAACATCACGCTGGTCGAGGCGACGGGCGTCACGACCAAGGTCAACGCTCCCGGACCGGCGCTCGGGCCGGACGACGTCGACGCGCTGCTCGCCGCGGTCGAGGAGGAGATCGCGGCCGGCGCGCGCGGCGTCGTGGGTGCCGGCAGCCTGCCGCGCGGTACGGGTGACGAGTTCTTCGTGCGGCTCGCGGCGCTTGCGGGCCGGCACGGGGTGCCGTGCGCGCTCGACACGTCGGGCGCGCCCCTCGCGGCGGCCGTCGCGGGCGGCGGGCTCGCCCTGGTCAAGCCCAACGACGAGGAGCTCGGCGAGCTGGTCGGGCGCGAGCTGGTCGTCGTCGGCGACGTGACCGATGCGGCGCGGGCGCTCGTCGCGCGCGGGACGCGGCAGGTGCTCGTGAGCCTCGGCGCGCACGGCGCGCTGCTCGTCGACGCCGCCGAGGTGTGGTGGGCCGGCGGCCCGCCGCTCGTGCCCGCCTCGACCGTGGGTGCGGGGGACGCGACGCTCGCCGGCTTCCTCGCGGCGCCCGACGACGACCCGGCCCGGCGCCTCGCGACCGCGGTCGCGTGGGGAAGGGCGGCCGTCCTGCTGCCGGGCACGGCGGTGCCGGACCCGGCCGACATCCGGCTCGACGACGTGCGCGTCGTGCGCGGGCCCGACCCGGACCTCGCGCTCAAGGACCTGTGAGGGTCCACCCACCACGGAAGGAGCACACCATGCCTCAGCGCACGGTCAGGATCGGCTCGCGCGTCGGGCTGCACGCGCGGCCTGCCGCGCTCGTCGCCCAGGCGGCCTCGGCGTCCGGCCTCCGGGTGCGGATCGCGGCGGGCGACGGCCCCGAGGTCGACGCGGCGAGCGTCCTGCGCCTCATGACGCTCGGCGCCAAGCACGGCGACGAGGTGACCCTGAGCGTCGAGGGCGACGGCGCGGACCAGGTGCTCGACGGGCTGGCGAGCCTGATCGGGTCCGACCTGGACGCCGTGGAGCCGGTGTGACCACGATGGGGTCGATGAGCACCTCGACCACCGCGGGCGACGCGGCCAGCGACAGCACCTCCACCGGCGGCGAGGGTGCGGCCACGCGTCCCGCGACCGTCCTGAGCGGGTTCGGCGTCGGACGCGGGGCGGTGGTCGGGCCGGTCGCGCGCGCGCACCCCGCACCCCGGGCCGACCCGTCGGCCGC
>NZ_JACVQL010000115.1 GCF_019733465.1 Actinotalea ferrariae
GCTGCGGGGAGCTCACCGGCGCGCGGTCACCTGCGCGGCCGCCGGGCGGCGGAGCCGGAGCGCGAACGCGGCGACGAGCGCGAGCAGCAGCCCGCCCGCGGTCGCGAGCGCGAGGCCGAGGGGTCGCTCCGACGTCGCGGCCTGGCCGCCCGTGCCGGCGGCGACGACGTCGACCCCGAGCTCCTGGGCGAGCATGAGCGCGTGGTCGAGGTGGCCCTGGACGACGGGCGCGGCCGCCGTGGCGAGGTCCTTGACGGCCTGCTCGGAGCCGCCCGCGAGCTCCTGCTCGCCGAGCGCGAGCGTCTGCCGGTGTGCCTCGATCTGCAGGTAGAGCCAGGCCGTGTCGAAGTCCTGCCCGGTCTCGGCCGTGACCTCGGCGAGGGCCGCCTGCTGCGCGGGCGACGGCGCGTCGGGCAGCGTCACGCCGAGCTGCTGGGCGACGGCCGTGAGCTGGGTGTCGAGGGCCGTGTGGTCGGTGATGAGCTGCTGGCCCATCTGCCGGACGCCGTCCGTGGTGGCCTGCGCGACGGCCGCCTCCCCGGAGGCGATCTCGGCGAGGTTGCCCTGGTGCGCGGCGGCGAGGAAGGCCAGGTCCTGGTCGTTGGGCTCGGCGGAGGCCGGCCCGGCGGCGAGGGCGATGCCGAGGACCGCGGCGGTGAGCGCGGCGGCGGAGCGGACGGCTGTTCTCATGGGGGTCCCCCTCAGGACGGGTTGTCGTGGAGTCCCACCATGCGACGGCGTCGCGGGGCGCGCGCGCCGAGCGACCGGGTCGCTCAGCCCGGACGGCGCGCGACGCTCAGCACGTGCGTGTCCGGCCACGGCAGGTCGTCGCCCGAGGCCGGGTCGACGAGGCGCGCTCCGACCGAGAGGCGGTGCTCGACGAGCCAGTCGTTGCGCCAGGCGCCGCTCGCGGGCTCGAGCTCGAAGCCCGCGGCCTCGAGCAGCTCCACCCAGTCCGGCCACGTCATGTCGCAGAACCGCTCGTGGCACTCGGACAGCCAGCTCGACACGTAGTCGCGCGTGCAGAGGAACTCCATCGCCGCGCGGAGCGTGAGCTCCGCGACCGCGGGCTTCCCGGCCCGCGCGTCGCCCGCGTCGACCCAGCGCACGTCGCACGCACCGCCCGAGAGCGCCGGGAAGTCGTGCGCGAACTGGAGGAGGCGCGCTGCCGGCGACAGGGCCGCGACGTGCGCCTCGACGTCCGCGCGCTGCCGCGTCCCGAGGTCCGCCGGACCCGCGTCGAGGTCGACGGGGCCGTCGAGGTGCAGGTGGACGACGCGGTCGCCACCCTCCGGCCCGAGGACGTCCGAGTTGATCCAGACCCCGCCGGGTGCGGTGTGCGCGAAGATGCGCCGCGCGAGCAGCTCGAGGTCGGCGCGCCCGGCCCCGTAGCTCGCGATCTCGTGCGTGAGTGCGACGGTCGTCGTCGTGCTGACGGTCGCGTCCGGGAAGACGGGTGCGGTGAGCAGGTTCCGCTGCGCGAAGAAGACGTTGGGGTTCGCGAACACGCCCTGCGCCTTGCGGTGCTGGGCCTCGGCCACGAGGTGCCGCGAGACGTCGACGCCGTACAGGTCGGACTCGGCGAGGCGCGGGTCCGCCGCGGCGCGCTCGAGCAGGCCGCCGGCCGCGCAGCCGAGGTCGACGACGCGCCCCGGCCGCACGTGCGGTCCGACCTGCGCCCACTTGCGGTCGGAGGCGCCGTCGAAGTCCGCGGTGTACGAGCGGTAGTCCCGGGTCTCGGTGAGGTCGCCCTCGGCGGAGACGGTCGGGTCGAGGTGCGCGGTGCGGACCGCCTCGACGAGCCCGTAGCGGTCGTACACCGCGAGGGCGGCGGGGTGGACGAGCTCGCGCCAGCGGTCGTCGCCCGCGACGGCGAGCTCGAGCACGTCCCACGGTCGTGCCGGCTCGTCGGGGTGCCCAGCCTCGACCGGGGCGATCCGGAAGCCGAGCGCGGCCCACATCGCGGCGACGCCCTCCGTCGAGCACGCGACGACCGTGTCCGCGGGTGTCAGCCGCAGCCCGAGCGTGAGCTCGACCGTGCCGAGCACGGTGTGCGCGAACCGGGCGCTCGGCGGCACGTCGGCGACAGGCACCACGAGCGGCTCGGCGCCCTCGGCCGCGCCCACGCGCTCGATGATCGCCTCGCGCCGGTGGGCGGGCAGCGGGTTGCGCCGCGTCCCCGAGTGGGTCGCCGAGGTCAGGGCCCACACGACGCGGGCGTCCGGAGCGCACACCACGGGCCGGCCTGACGCGTCGACCTCCTCGCCCGCGAGGAGGCGGCGCAGGTAGTCGGCCTGGAAGCGGGTCACGAGGTGGTGGCGGCCGGGCAGCAGCACGTGCCGCACCTCGCCGTGGGCGTGCTGCTCCGTCGTCGTCGCTTCCATGCACCGAACGGTGCCCGACGTCGGCCGCCGGGTGCACGCGTGTCCGCGGACGGCGTCCCCCGTCCGGGTGATCACGGGGCGCGAGGACGCTCCCGGCGCGTCGGGCCGTCGTCGGGGTCGATAGGGTCGCACGCGCTGGACGACCGTGGAGGGGGACGCATGGCAGGCACGACGACCGACGAGTGGGTGGCGCGGCTGCAGGTCGAGGCGCAGGAGCGCCTCGAGGCGGCGGCCAGGCTCGAGCAGGAGCTCGCCGGGGCCCGGGCCACGGGGACCAGCACCGAGCGGTCCGTCACCGTCACGGTCGGCGCCTCGGGTGTCGTGACCGACGTCGTCTTCACCTCCGTCGCGGAGCGGCTCTCGGCCGACCAGCTGCGGGCCGCGGTGCTCGAGGCCCTCGGCCGCGCGCAGCTCGCGATGGGCGAGACCGTGGCCCGGCTGACCGACGGCATCGCCGGGGCACCCGACGTCCGGGACCTCATCGCCGGCCGCGTCCCCGAGTCCACGCGTGACGCGCTCCAGCGCGAGATCGCGGCGAGGGACGAGCGGTGAGCGCCGACATCCGCGTCGAGTACGACGTGCTCAGCCGCGGCGCGAGCGACCACCACGCCATCGCGGCCCGGTTCGCGACGCTCGACGCGAAGCGCGCGTCGGCGGACCTGCCCCAGGGCAGCCTCGGCAAGCTGCCGGCGTCCGACGAGATCCAGGCCGCGTTCGACGCCCGCTACCAGGGGCTCGGCGAGGCGCTCGCCGCGCTCGAGGAGATCTACGGCAACGTCGGCGACGCGCTGGGCCTCACGCTCGACAGCTACCGCGGGTCGGACGAGGCCGTGCGGGACATCTTCACCAAGCTCCTCTCCGGGGGGCGCTGATGTCCGTCAGCGGCGCGGTCTCGGTCTGGGACAAGATCAACGGCTGGATGGCCCCCCTCGACGGGTTCGTCGACTCCCTGCTGCGGCCCGTCGTGGCGCCGCTCGCGGACATGTTCGACGCCGTCACCGGGGACTCGGGCGAGGTGCGCAGCACCGCGCAGCGCTGGCGTGACCTCGCCTCGACGCTCGACCAGCTCGTCGACCACCACCGCGACGTCATCGCACCGATGGCGGGCGGCTGGGAGGGCGAGGCGCACGACGCGTTCGCCGCGACCATGAGCGAGCTGCTCGAGCAGGTCCAGGGGCTCGCGGACTCGACCAAGGAGACGGCCGAGTTCCTCGACGACGCGGCCATGGAGATCGAGGTCGCGGAGGAGCTCGTCGCGACGATCATCCGCGAGCTCATCGAGTGGGCGCTGCTGTCGCTCGCCGTCGGGCTCGCGCTGAGCTTCGTCACGTTCGGCGCCTCGGCCGCGGCAGGCGCCGCGGCCGCTGCGGCCCGCGGGGCGGTCGCCTACTCCAAGATCGCGGCCGCGCTCGCCAAGGTCGCGCAGCTGCTCAACCAGCTCGCCCAGCTGCTGCGCGCCGTCAAGGCGATGAAGTTCTTCTCCAAGCAGGGGTTCTTCATCAAGACGCTGCTGGTCAAGGGCCTGATCCTCAAGCCCGTCGTGCAGCCGCTCACCGGCCTGTCGGCGTCGCCGCTCACGGAGGCGGGGAAGACCGGGTTGCAGGGGTTGCGGGACATCATCGCCGACGAGGCGGACGACCAGCTGAGCGACCAGGACCGCATGCAGACCCCGCTGCGCGACCGGCTCGACGACGTCATGGGCCCCGGCGCGGACCACGTGCGCCCCTACAAGCAGCACATCGACCGGGTCGCCGAGGGCATCGACTGGCTCGACGACCGGATCCCGTCCCCGCCGCTGCGCTGACCGCGACCTCGCCGGGCTCGGCACGACGTCGGGTCCGGCGCGGCGTCGAGGTCAGCGCGGGGGCTGCCCCTTCCGGACCGTGCTCGCGGCGAGCGAGATGCCCTTGATCATGAGGACGAGCCAGAGCACGCCCAGCACGACGACGCCAGCGACGACGCCAGCGAGCAGGCCGGTGCCGTCGGCGACGAGGTAGCCGATCAGCCCGAGGCCGCCCACCACGACGACGACGGCGACCGCCCACACAGCGATCTCGAGCAGGCCGTGGCCGAGCTCGCGCGCCATGTCCTTGCCGAGCTCGCGGGCCGACGGCACGTGCACGTCGGGGATCGCGGGCTGCCGCGGCTGCGGCGGCTGCGGCGGCGCGCCGTAGCCGTGCTGTACCTGCGGTGCGCCGGGCGCCGGGGGCGGCGGCACGTGCGGTGGCAGGGGCGGCGGCCCGGCCGGGCCCTGCGGGCCGGTGCCTCCGTGGCCGGGCGCTCCGGGCTGCGGGTAGGACGACGTCACAGGCCGGGACGGTAGCAGCGGTGCGGCCGGTGCGCCGCCTCCGCGTGTGACGATGGGTGCGTGGAGCAGCAGTCGGTCGTCACCCTCGCCGGAGGGGTCGACCTGCACCCCACCCTGGCGCCGCTGCGCCGCGGGTTCCGGGACCCCGCCTACCGCACGGGTCCCGACGGCGCCGTCTGGCGCGCCACCCTGCTCGCATCGGGTCCGGCGACCGTGCGGCTGCAGCAGCGCGGCCCGTGCGACGTCGCGGTGACCGCCTGGGGCCCCGGCGCTGCCGAGGCGCTCGCGGCAGCACCCGCGATGCTCGGCGCGCACGACGACGCGTCGACGTTCGACCCGCCGGCCGGCCCCGTGCGCGACGCCTTCCGCCGCGCCGGCGCCGTCCGCATCCCGCGCACCGGGCGGGTCCTCGAGGCGCTCGTGCCCGCGATCCTCGAGCAGCGCGTCATCACGCGCACGGCGCAGGACGCGTGGGCGTACCTGCTGCGTGCCCACGGCTCACCGGCGCCGGGCCCGGCGCCCGACGGGATGCGCGTGCCGCCGTCGGCTGCCGGGTGGGCGCAGGTCCCGGTGTGGGACTTCCACCGCGCCGGCGTCGACCCGCGGCGGGCCCGAGCCGTCGTCGCGGCCGCCCGCATCGCGCACCGGCTCGAGGAGACGGTCCGGATGGCGCCGCTCGACGCGCTCGCGCGGCTCACGGTCGTCCCGGGGGTGGGCGCGTGGACCGCGGCGGAGACGGCGCAGCGCGCGCTCGGCGACGCCGACGCGGTCTCCGTCGGGGACTACCACCTCTCGGGTCAGGTGGGCTGGGCGCTCACGGGCGCGAAGGTCGACGACGCCGGCATGCTCGAGCTGCTCGAGCCGTACCGGCCGCACCGCTACCGCGCCGTGCGGCTGCTGCTGCTGAGCGGTGCGGCCCGCGTCCCGCGCCGCGGTCCGCGCCTGACGGTCGAGGACCACCGGCGCCGCTGAGACCTGCCGGGCCTGCGCCCGCGCGCGGTGGTCAGCCGTGGCGCGGCTTGAGGACCCCCTGGTCGCCGTCGGGCTGGTCGCTCTTGCCGGCGACCTTGAGGCGCACGCCGTAGAGGGCGCCCACCACCGCCAGCACCTGCTCGAGGGGTTCGGTCGAGTCGATCGTGACCTGCATGGTGGGGCCCTTCTCGCGGTCGGCCGCGGGGGCGGCCGTGACACCTCGGAGGGTAGGACCGGGTGGCGCCGGGTGCCTAGGGCCGTCCGGGCGGACGCGCGTGCGGCGCGTCGGCGCGCCGCGCACCCGGGTGTTCCGCGGTTGCGGGCTCTCGTGTTCAATCGTCGGCAGGTGCGGCGCCCGACGGGAGGTGCGATGAGCGATCTCCCCACGGGCACGCTCACGCTCCTCTTCACCGACATCGAGGGCTCGACCGCGGTCCTGGCCCGCCTGGGCGCGCGCTACGCCGACGTCGTCTCGGCCTACCGCGCCGTGGTGCGCGACGCCGTCCGGCGGTGGTCGGGGCACGAGCTCGGCACCGAGGGCGACAGCTTCTTCGTCGTCTTCCGGTCGGTCGGCGACGCCGTCCGGGCGGTCCTGGACGCGCAGACCGCGCTCGTGGCGGCGGCCTGGCCGGGCGGCGAGACCGTCCGGGTCCGGATGGGCCTGCACACCGGTGAGCCGACGCGGCACGAGGACGGCTACGTCGGGATGGACGTGCACCGCGCGGCGCGCGTCGCGGGTGCCGCGCACGGCGGCCAGGTGCTCGTGACCGAGGCGACCTACCGGATCGCCGCGGCCGACCCGGTGCCGGGCGTGACCTTCGCCGACCTCGGCCTGCACCGGCTCAAGGACCTCGCGCAGCCCGAGCGGCTGCACCAGCTCGTGGCGCCAGGCCTGCCCGACCGCTTCCCGCGCCCGCGCAGCCTCGGCTCGGCCTCCACGCTCCCGCTGCCGAGCACGGCGCTCGTCGGGCGCGACGACGACGTCGCGCGGGTGGTGCGCACCATCGGCGGAATGGACGCGCGGCTCGTCACGCTCACCGGGCCGGGCGGCGCGGGCAAGACCCGGCTCGCCCTCGCGGCCGCGGCCGCGATCGAGGACCGGTTCGCCGACGGCGTCTTCCTCGTCCCGCTCGCCCCGGTCCGGGCCACGGAGGTGATGTGGACGACGGTCGCCGACGTCGTCGGCGCGCCGGGCGAGTCCAAGGCACCGCCCACGGTGCTCGCGCACCTGGCTCCGCGTCGCGTGCTCCTCGTGCTCGACAACCTCGAGCAGATCGCCGGCGCGCCCGCGGTCGTGTCCCAGCTCGTCGCGTCCGGGCCGGGCGTCGCGGTCCTGGCGACGTCACGTCGCCCGCTGCGCGTGTCCGGCGAGCACGAGGTCCCGGTGGAGCCGTTGCCCGTGCCGGAGGTCGAGGGCCTCGCGGGCACGGACGGCAGCGGCGCGGTCGAGCTGTTCGTCCGGCGCGCCCGCCTCGTCCGGCCGGGCTTCGCGCTCACCGCGGACAACGTGGCCGACGTCGTCGAGATCTGCCGGCGGCTGGACGGCCTGCCGCTCGCGATCGAGCTGGTCGCGGCGCGGACGCGCCTGCTCGGCCCGCGGGCGCTGCTCGCCCGGCTCGACCAGGACGTCGCGGTCGCGCGACCCGCGGTCGACGTGCCCGAGCGGCACCGGACGCTCGAGGCGACCCTGACCTGGTCCTACGAGCTGCTGCCCGAGCCCCTGCGGGCGGCGTTCCGGCGGCTCGGCGCGTGCGGCGGCGACGTCGACCTCGCGGCGGCGGAGGCCGTCCTGGCCGAGGGGACTGCCGGTGGGGGAGAGGGCGACGACGCCGCAGGCGGCGCATACGTCGACGCGGTCGAGGTCGTCGCCGAGCTGGTCGACGCCAGCCTCCTCACGGTCCTCGACGGGCCGGACGGCGAGCCGCGCGTGCGGATGCTGCGCACGGTCGCGTCGTTCGCGCGCTCGATGCTGCGGGCGTCGGGGGAGCGCGACGTCGTCGGATTGCGGCACGCCCGGCACTTCGCCGAGGTGGCGCGCACCGCGGCCGAGCAGCTGCGCGGTCCGAACCACCTCGCCGCCCGCGACCGGCTCGAGCGCGAGCTGCCCAACCTGCGCGCCGCGCTCGCGTGGTCGCTCGCCGCGCCCGGCGGCGGCGCCGGTGCCGGTGCCGGTGCTCACGCGGGCGTCGACCCGGACGAGCGGCTCGGCGTCGGCCTGCGGCTCTGCGAGCACCTCTCGTGGTTCTGGTACGCGTGCGGCTACCAGGCCGAGGGGCGGCGCTGGCTCGGCGCGGCGGTCGAGGCCGCGGGTGGCAGGGCGACCGGCGGGGGGCCGGCGGAGGTCGTGACCGCCCTCTTCGGGCTCGGTGTGCTCGTCCTCCAGCAGGGCCAGGCCGACCGCGCCCGCGAGATGCTCGAGCGGTGCCTCGTCGTGTGGCGGGCCGCGGGCGACGCGACGGGCACCGCACGCGCGCTGAACAGCCTCGCGATGGCGCACCGGGCCCTGGGGGACCACGACGAGGCGGTCCGGCTCGCGCAGGAGTCGGCCGACGTCGCGCGGGACGTGGGCGACCTGGGGCGCGAGGTGAACGCGGTGTCCAACCTCGCGGTCCTCGCCGTCGACCGGGGCGACACCGACCGGGCGGTCGAGCTGCTGCGCCGGTGCCTCGAGCTCGACGTGGCGCTCGAGGACGCGTGGGGCCAGGGCGCCGACCACGTGAACCTCACGGGCGCGCTGCTGCGCGCCGGGCGGGTGGACGAGGCGGAGGAGCACCTGCGGGCCAACGCCGCGGACGCCGTCGCGCTCAACGACGTCGAGATCACGATCGACGTGCTGTCCCTCTTCGCGGGCATCGCCGCTCACCGCCGGCAGGCCGTCCGCGCGGCGCGGCTGCTGGGCGCGTCGACCCGGCTGCGCGAGCAGGCGGACGTGCCGCTGACCGCGACGGACGCCGTGTGGTTCGACGCGGCGATCGCCCTGGTCGAGGGCCGCCCGGACGGCGCGACGTGGGACGCCGAGGTCGCCGCCGGCCGCGCGCTGGACGCGGCCGCGGCGGTCGCCCTCGCCCTCACCTGACCCTGGGGTCGCCCACCCCGCCACCGCGCACCCCGCCCCGACACCCGACGCCCGACGCCCGACGCCCGACGCCCTAGATCGTGCGGCGCGCGGGGCCCGTGGGGCCGGTGGGGCCGGCGTGGTGGAACAGCAGCCTCAGGGGCCACGCGCGTCACATGCGCCGCACATCCTGGTGAGGGCGGGCGACGTGAGGCGCCCTCCGGGCGTCGCTCGAGGACGCGCTGATCCGAAGGGCCTACCCGCGGGCGGCCGCGACCGTGCGCACGCGTGCCTGCGCGGGCGCGAGGACCCGGGTCGGGGTGGGGGCGTCGGTGCGTGCGGACCTGCCGGAGAGGCGCTCGGCCAGCGCGATCGCGTCCGCCAGGAGGGCCGCGAGCCGGGCGTCGACGTCGGGAGCGCCCGAGCGGGCGATCGAGAGCACGGCGAACTCCACGACGGCCTCGGCGTCGACGCGCGGCGCGCGCGTGAGGCCCGCGGTGTAGTCGGCGGCCCAGCGTGCGGCGTCGGGCGCTGCGTCGAGCGCGGCGCGGGTGGTCC
>NZ_JACVQL010000116.1 GCF_019733465.1 Actinotalea ferrariae
TCCCGGCCGTTGCCGCTGCGACGACCCGCCCCGGGGGCGCGGCCGTCGCCGTGCGCGACGGGAGCGGCCGGGGCGTCAGGGCCGTGGACCGGGCCCAGGTGGACCGTCCGGGCGCTCCCGGCGGCGGTCGCGGCGGCGCGCACGTGCTCGAGGTCGAGGACCCGCTGCCACGGGCGTGCGGCGTCGATGCCGCGCTCGGCGAGGACCTCGCCGACGGCGTCGAGCCGCGCGCGGACCGCCGTGCTCCCGCGCTCGTGCACGCGCACCACCGCCTCGGCCACGAGACCGCACCGGTGGGTCCCGAAGCTCGCCGCCTCGCCGGTGTCCTCGGCGACGGCCAGGCCGCGCGCGAGCGGCAGCGTGAACGCGGGCACGCCGGGCCGGGTGGCCGGTCCCAGCCGCCGGTGCGCGGCCATGACCGCGGCCACGGCGCTCACCGCCGCGCCGGCAGGGACGTAGAGGACCGCGGCGTCGCGGCGGCGGTACCGGCCGGGGTGGTCGACGACCTTGAGCTGGAACGGGGTCCGCGCCACGTTCAGGCGGCCGGTCAGCTCTCGCACCAGCGTGGGCGCGGCGTCGGCCGCGACGTGCCAGTAGAAGCGCACGAGCGGCTCGTCGTCGGGGACGGGCGCATCACCGAGCGTCAACCAGAAGCCGGGCAGCGCACGCGGGAGCTCCGGGCCGAAGCGCAGGGCCAGCTCCATCCCGGGCGCGAGCGGGGCGTCGCCGCCGTCGACCCGGCGGACCTCCCCGGGGCGCGCGAGCACGCTCAGGCCGTGCCGCCGGACGGTCACGCCGCCGGGTCCGACGGCGACGCCGTGCCATCCGGGCTGCCAGCCGCCCACGCCGGTGCCGGCGGCGGAGAGCCGCCCGACGAACCACGCGTCGGCACCGTGACCGAGGCCCGCGCCGAGCTCGTCGTCGTCGTCGGGCACACCGCAGTAGAGGCGCTCGTACAGCACGAGGCGCAGCCGGTCCACGAGCCGCGCCCGCAGCGCGGGTCCGTCGAGTCGCGGCTGCCGCCGACCCCGCCGCACGACCGCCGCGCCGTCCCAGGTCACGACCCCCCGGCGGTCGACGCCGACGCGGGCGAGCGCCTCGGCGAGCTCGTCGACGGTCACGACGACCAGCCGAGGTCGAGGCCGAGCAGGTGGGTGGCGCCGTCGAGGGGCTGCGCCAGCAGGTTGAGCCCGAGCTGGACCGCCACCACGCTGTGCGACGGCAGGACCGCGGAGCGGTCGGCGCGCTCGAGGGCGGACTGCAGCAGCCGGCAGGCCGCGTAGCGCACCGCACGCAGGCGGAAGCCCGCGACGTCGTCGACCCGCCGCGCGGACAGGTAGGCGTGCCAGAGGGCGCGGGAAGACGCGTGCACGCGCGCGAGGGGCGTCGCGCCGCCGCCCGCCTCGCCAGGCGGCGCGTGCGAGGAGACGGCCAGGCCCGCGACCCAGGCGGCGAGGTGCTCGCCGAAGGCGCACCCCAGGTCCCAGGCGGGATCGCCGAGCTGCGCGAGCTCCCAGTCGACGAGGGTCACGCGGGACACGCGCCGCGCGCCCGGGGCCGGGGACAGCAGCACGTTGTCCCAGCGGACGTCGCCGTGGAGCAGCGACGTCCCGTGCCAGTCCTCCGCCACGGCGTCCAGCAGCGCACCCGCCCCGGGCGCGCCCTGGAGCACCGCCAGGACCGCCCGCGCGCCCCGGCCCGTCTGGTCCAGCGCGGCAGGGGTCGGCCGGTGGAGGCGGAGCGTCGGCGCCGGGCCCCGGTGGAGCGCGGCGTGGCCCTGCCCCGTGGTGCCGTCGTGCAGGCGCGCGAGGGCACGGCCGAGCCCGCGGGACGCGAGGACGGGGAGCCGCCCGGTGCGGTGGTGGTGCTCGCGCAGGCTCACCGCACCCGGCACGGCGTCGAGCACGAGCATCGACCGCGCCGCGTCGACGTGCCGCACGGTCGGCAGGTGGGCCGCCAGGTCCGTCCGGCCGGCGAGCAGGGCGAGGACCGCGGCCTCGGCGGCGACCGCTGCCCGCCGCTCGGCCCCGACGCCCTGCTTGACGAACACCCCTCCCTGGCCGTCCCCGATCGTCACCAGGTGGTCGAGGTGCCGACGGGACACGTCCCGGACCCGCACCCCGTCCCGCACGAGGACCTCGGCCGGTACGACGCCCGCGCCGACGAGGTGTGCGACCGTCTCCGCCGCCGTCATGGGCGCGGCCCTCATCGGCGCCGCCGTCATCAGCGCGGCCGCCGCCAGCGGCGCGGACGACGCGGTGCGCGTCGCCTCGGCCGCCGGTCGGCCCGCCGCGACGTCAGCCGGTCGGCGTCTCGGTCTCCGGCTGGTCGTCCCCGGGCTCGTCCGGGCCCTCGCCGTCGTCGTCGTCGTCACCGTCGTCATCGTCGTCATCGTCCTCGTCGTCGTCTCGGTCGTCGTCGGGCTCGCACAGGAGCGGCACGGAGATGTCCTCGCAGGACGGCGTGACGCAGAGCAGGATCGTGATGACGATCGTGGGCGTGACCATCGCGTCGACCAGCTGGTCGTCGGTCCAGCTGCCGGGCAGGTGCTCACGGATGACGTCACCCGAGAGCAGCTTCCCGACCATCTCGCGTGCCGTGCTGCCCCCCGCACCCACCGGGGCGGCCCGGCGTACCCAGACGACGCTCGCGCCCGCGGGCATGTCCTTCCCGGTCGCCTCCTGCCGCAGCACGACGTCCTTGCGCGGCAGCTCGAGCCAGGTGCGCAGAGCCGGGTCGGTGTAGAGGCGGATGGTGGCCGGGTCCGTGCTGTCGCCGAGGAACCCGGCGAACGGGACGGCGGTGGTCCGGCGCCGCGCGTCGGGCCGCAGCGCGGCCGGCAGCGGGTCGGGGGTGAGGTCGACCTCGGACGCCCTCCCCCGCCTGGGGCGGGGTCGCTCGGGTCGTCCTGGTCGGCGGTCGTCGGAGCTCATGATCGTCCTCTCGGGTCCACGTCGTGCGGTCTCGTCGTGCGGGTCACGGCAGGCCGGCGTGCCGGTGCCAGAAGTCGACGACCGCGGCGGTGGCGTCGAAGTGGGTGGCGACCGGAGGGTTGCCACGCGTGGTGGGTGTGGGCCAGTTGTGGCCCCCGTGCAGGACCGTCGCCATCGCGAAGGCCTCGACGCCCGCGAACAGCTGCACGACGACCTCGGTGAGGTTGACCGTGCCGCCGAGAAGCCGCGTCGCCGCGGGCACGTCGAGGGCGAAGCCGTTGCGGTCCGCCATCGCCTGGACGGTGAACGACGGCAACGTCGTGTCGAGCGGTGTCTCGTGGAGGCTGAACGGCGGCCGGAAGCCGACGTCGCCCGTGCCGTGCACGTACATCACCGGGACGGGCACCGCCGGCGCACCGCCGAGCCCACGGCTGTAGCGCCGGACCTTCTCCGGGTCGAGGGCCTTCCCGACGGCGGCGAAGCCGCGGAACCGCGCGACGAGCGCGCTGTGCGCCAGCTGCCAGACCATCCCGCCGCCGTTGGAGAAGCCCGCGGCGTACACGTGGTCGGGGTCGCCGGTCACGGTCGGGACGGTGGCCGACGACGTGCTGAACGACGCCGTCGTGAGCTCGTCGAGCAGCGCCGCGACGAACGCCAGGTCGTGCGTCGGCGTGGCGGTGTCACCCGCCGTGACGTGCATCCACGCGTCGCCGAGGCCCGGGTCCGCCTCGGGGAAGACGAGCAGGTAGCTCGCCAGCCCGGGCGGCACGGGCGCGGGCGGGTCGACGCCCCAGCGCCGGGCGATCGTCGTGGCGTCCTGACCGCCGCCGTGGAAGACGACGACGACGGGGACGCGCTCGGCCGGCGGGTCGTCGGGCACGTGCACGTGGTAGGTGCGCGAGGTCTGCCCGCCGAGCGTCTGACCGGTCAGCAGTCCCATGGTGGTCCTCCCCCCGACCGACGGTGGCGCCGGTCACCACGTCACCGTGCCGTGGTGGGACAGGGGTGCCCCAGAGCATCCGGTGCTCATCTCGGGGCGTGCGGGTACCTAGGTAGACCCGACGTGAGCCTGCCGTCGTCAGCCTGCCGCCGTCAGGTGGGGAGGTCGACCACCACGTGCGGGCTGAGCGCGCGCAGGAAGGCCGCCGCGTCGAAGGCAGCGCCGGCCGACACGACACCCGTGGCGCGGACACGTCCGTCGAGGACCCGCTGCACGGCCTCGACGGCGAGCGGTGCGGTCACCGCGTAGATGTCCTGACCGCTCGCGGTGGCGCGTCGCTCGACGCCGTCCGCGGTGACCACGACGTCGACGACGAAGGTCTGGTCCGACCGGCCGCGCGCGTCGGCCGCCTCGGGAGCGGGCGTGTCCGGGTCCGCCAGGTCGCGTGCGGCCTCGGCCGACATCGACGTGCGGACGTCGCCCACCCGGATGTGGCTCGGGACGGTCACGACGTCGGCCATGGTGAAGCCGGCGACCATCGTCCGGCGCCCCCATGGTTCGGGGAAGTCCCACTCGACCGCGGACGGAGGGTCGTCGTGGTACTCCAGCGCGCCGCCCGCGAACCGGACGCGGCGGCCGCCCCGGCGGTCGTGCGACACCCGGCCGGCCGCGCGAGTGCCCTCCGTCGGCCGCCAGCTGCTCAGGCCGTACGCCACGTGGACGTCGTCGGCGACGGTCCGGCCGCCGAGAGCCGCCGTCGCGAGCAGGTCGCCGAGTCCGCCGAAGAACGCCATCGCGGGCACCACCGGCACGCCGACGGCGCGGGCGTCGTCGCCGTGGTCGGCGAACATCGCCAGGTTTGCCTCGATCTCGGCGGCGACGTCGACGTAGGGGACGCCTGCACGCAGCGCCGCGCCGACCACGGGGCCGGCGGTGATGGCGAAGGGGCCGGCGCAGTTCACCACGGCGGCCGCGCCGGCCAGAGCGCGGTCGAGCGAGGCGGCGTCGTCGACGGTGGCCGGGCGCACCGTCACGCCCTCGCGCCCTTCGGCGAGCGCCTCGAGCCGTGCGGGATCGCGGCCGGCGGCGACGACCGGCAGGCCCCGGTCGAGCAGCTCGGCGACGACGAACCGCCCCGTGTGGCCGGTGGCCCCGTAGACGACGACTGGTCCGGACGTCATGGTTCTCCGTCTCTCCTCGACCTCTGACCGAGCTCTGCTCGAGCTCTCCTCTGACGCTGCGAGCCCTACGCGCCCTGCTGCCGACGCACCATCTCGGTGATCCAGACCGGTGCGTACGGGGACGTGCAGTGGGGCGGCGTCGGGTAGTCCTCGAGCACCCTCAGCCGCTCACCGATCTCGAGCGCGCGAGCGCGGTGGGCAGCGTGCGTGATGCCGACCTGGGCGAGGCACGTGTTCATCGCCCACTGGAGGCGATCGGGTGCGTCCTTCATCTCCGCCTCGACGACGTCGAGGAGCCCGCCGAGGTCGAGGCCCTCGGGGTCCTTCACCACGCGGTCGGACGTGAGCGCCCAGCCGGCGCTCGCGACGACCGGGTCGGGGTCGGCGGTCCAGGCGACCCGCAGCTCCTCCGCGTGCGGGCTCTTCTTCACGACGTACCCGACGAGCCAGTCGTGCACCTTCGGCGCCCTCGCCTCGCGCAGCATCGCGTCGAGGTCGTCGCGCGTGAACGCCTTCGGCCGGCAGACGAGGAGGGCGACGAGCCGCGCGGCGGTGTCGCCCGTGGCCCAGAGCTCGCGAGCGAGCTCGTGCTGGGTGCGCAGGCGCTTGGCGATCTCCCGCAGCCTGGTGAGGTTCGCGCCGTGGTCGTCACCGTGACGCTCGTTGACCGCACGCGCCCTCGGGTCCTCGAGCGCTGCCAGCTCGGCGAGCACCTCGGCCACCGTCGTGCTCGTCGTCGTGCTCGTCGTCGTGCGTGCCACGTCGCTCCCCCGTCCGCTCGCGTGGGCGCCAGCCTAGGACCCGGTCGGGTGCCCGAGCGCCGCCAGCGCCATCTCCTCGAGCAGCGGCGCGACGCGCCGGCGCGGCAGCGACCGGACGCTGTGCGGCGTCGAGTTGAGCAGCCCGAACGTCGCCTGGGCGCGCAGGCGCAGCTCGGCCGGGTCGGCGTCGGGCGCGAGGCGCGCGAGCACGCCGACCCACAGCTCGACGTACGCGCGCTGGAGCGCCCGCACCGCGCGTCGGTCGTCGACGGCCAGCGCGTCGAGGTCACGGTCCTGCACGCGGATGACGTCCGGGTCGCCGAGCGCGAAGTCGACGTGGAAGCGCACGAGGCCGCGCAGGGCAGCCACGTCGTCCGGGGCGTCGGCCACCACGGCCGCGCCCCCGTCGCGCAGGCTCTCGCTCACGCCCACCAGGAGCGCCGCGAGGACGCCCTGCTTGCTCGGGAAGTGCCGGTAGACGGCGGGGCCGCTGACCCCGGCGGCCGCACCGAGGTCCTCGATCGAGACCCCGTCGAACCCGCGCGCGGCGAACAGGCGCGCGGCCTCGGCCAGCAGCGACGCGCGGCGGTCCGCCTTCGCCCGGCCGCGCTGGGTCGCGGCGACCTCGGGCGCCTGCGTGGGCTTCGCCATCGGACCCTCCCGGCACGTCGGCGTGGACAACTCGGTGAACGAACACTAACGTCAATTGGGTTAGCAATCGTTAACTCGCGCTCACGGGACGGTCGATGGAGACCCTGCTCAGCACGGCGGACCCCGCCGCGCCGTCGTTCACCGCGAACGACGCGGCCCAGCGCGCCCTCGCGGCCGAGCTGCGCGAGCGGCTCGCGGCCGCCGCGCTCGGCGGACCGGAGACGTCACGCGAGCGCCACGTCGCGCGCGGCAAGCTGCTGCCCCGCGAACGCGTCGAGGTGCTGCTCGACGAGGGGAGCCCCTTCCTCGAGGTGGCTCCACTCGCGGCGTACGACGTGTACGACGGGGACGCACCGGGCGCCGGCGTCGTCGCGGGCATCGGGCTGGTGCACGGTCGGCACGTCATGGTGCTGTGCAACGACGCGACGGTGAAGGGGGGCACCTACTACCCGCTCACGGTCAAGAAGCACCTGCGGGCGCAGGAGATCGCGCTCGAGAACCGGCTCCCCTGCATCTACCTGGTCGACTCGGGCGGCGCGTTCCTGCCCAAGCAGGACGAGGTGTTCCCGGACCGCGAGCACTTCGGCCGGATCTTCTTCAACCAGGCCCGCATGTCGGCCGAGGGGATCCCGCAGGTCGCATGCGTCATGGGCTCGTGCACCGCGGGCGGCGCGTACGTCCCGGCGATGAGCGACGAGACCGTGATCGTGCGCGACCAGGGGACGATCTTCCTCGGCGGCCCGCCGCTCGTCCGGGCCGCGACGGGCGAGGTCGTCACGGCCGAGGACCTCGGCGGTGGCGACCTGCACGCGCGCACGTCCGGCGTCACCGACCACCTCGCCGACGACGACGCGCACGCCCTCCGCATCGTCCGCGACATCGTGTCGAGCCTGCCGCCCCCGGCGGCGCCGGCGTGGGACGTCGCCGAGAGCCGCGAGCCCCTGCTGCCGGCCGAGGAGCTCTACGGCGTCGTCCCGGCGGACGTGCAGTCGCCCTACGACGTGCGCGAGGTGATCGCCCGCGTCGTCGACGGCGGCGAGCTGCACGAGTTCAAGCGCGAGTACGGCCCGACGCTCGTGACCGGCTTCGCGCGGCTGCACGGGCACCCGGTGGGCGTCGTGGCCAACAACGGGGTGCTGTTCTCGGAGTCCGCGCTCAAGGGCGCCCACTTCGTCGAGCTGTGCGACCAGCGCGGCATCCCGCTCGTCTTCCTCCAGAACATCTCGGGGTTCATGGTCGGTCGGGACTACGAGGCCGGGGGCATCGCGAAGCACGGCGCCAAGATGGTCACCGCGGTCGCGACGGCGCGCGTGCCCAAGCTCACCGTCGTCATCGGCGGCTCGTTCGGCGCCGGCAACTACTCGATGTGCGGCCGGGCCTACTCGCCGCGGTTCCTGTGGATGTGGCCCGCGAGCCGGATCTCCGTGATGGGCGGGCCGCAGGCGGCCGCGGTCCTCGCGACCATCCGCCGCGAGCAGCTCGAGGCCCGCGGCGCGGAGTGGTCCGCCGACGACGAGGCCGCGTTCCGCGAGCCCGTCCGCGAGCAGTACGAGCGCCAGGGCAGCCCGTACTTCTCGACGGCGCGGCTGTGGGACGACGGGATCATCGACCCCGCCGACACGCGGCGCGTGCTGGGTCTCGCGCTCGACGTGTGCGCGCGCGCACCGCTCCCCGACCGGGCCGCGGCCCTCTACCGGATGTGAGCGGGGTGTTCTCGACCGTCCTCGTGGCCAACCGCGGCGAGATCGCCTGCCGGGTGATCCGCACGCTGCGCGCGCTCGGCGTGCGTTCGGTCGCCGTGTGGACCGACGACGATCGCGGGGCGCGGCACGTCCTCGAGGCCGACGACGCGGTGCGGCTGCCCGGCGCCGGCTCGCGCGGCTACCTCGACGTCGACGCCGTCGTCGCGGCGGCCGTGGCGGCCGGTGCCGAGGCGGTGCACCCCGGGTACGGGTTCCTCTCGGAGAGCCCCGACCTGGCACGCGCGTGCGCCGCCGCGGGCGTCGTGTTCGTCGGGCCGCGGCCCGAGGCGCTCGAGCTCATGGGCGACAAGATCCGTGCCAAGGCGCACGTCGCCCGCGCGGGCGTCCCGGTCGTGCCGGGTACCGACGAGCCCGGGCTCACCGACGACGAGCTCGTGGCCGCGGCGGGCCGGGTCGGGTTCCCCGTCCTGGTCAAGCCGTCCGCGGGCGGCGGCGGGCAGGGCATGCAGGTGGTCGAGCGGCCGGACGAGCTGCCCGCCGCGCTGCGCACCGCCCGTCGCGTCGCGTCCGCGGGCTTCGGCGACGACGCCCTGCTGCTCGAGCGCTACCTGCGCGCGCCGCGTCACATCGAGGTGCAGGTCCTCGCGGACACCCACGGCGCGGTGATCCACCTCGGCGAGCGCGAGTGCTCGCTCCAGCGCCGGCACCAGAAGGTGGTCGAGGAGGCGCCGTCGCCCCTGGTCGACGACGCGATGCGGGAGCGCATCGGCGCGCTCGCGTGCGACGTCGCCCGGAGCGTCGGCTACGTCGGCGTGGGCACCGTCGAGCTGCTCGTGCCGGGCGACGCTCCCGACGACGCCTTCTTCATCGAGATGAACACGCGGCTCCAGGTCGAGCACCCGGTGACCGAGCTGGTCACCGGGCTCGACCTCGTCGAGCTGCAGCTGCGCGTCGCCGCAGGCGAGCCGCTGCCCCTCGCGCAGGACGACGTCGTGCTTCGGGGCCACGCCGTCGAGGCGCGGGTCTACGCCGAGGACCCCGCGCGCGGCTTCCTGCCGACGACGGGGACGGTCCTGGGCCTCGAGGAGCCGACGGGCGAGGGCGTCCGCGTCGACGGCGCGCTGCTCCCCGGGCTCGTCGTCGGGCCCGCGTTCGACCCGATGCTCGCCAAGGTCGTGGCCTGGGGGCACGACCGGGGGGAGGCCCTCACGCGGCTGGACGCGGCCCTCGCCGGGATGACGGTGCTCGGCGTCCGGACGAACGTCGGCTTCCTGCGGGACGTGCTCGCGGACCCGGACGTCCGTGCCGGCCGGCTCGAGACCGGGCTGCTCGCGCGCGTCGAGCGACGACCCGGCGGGTCGGCGACCGGCGAGCCGGCGCTCGTCGCCGCCGCGCTCCTCGCCGTCGCGGACCGGCACGGGCCGGCAGGCGGGCGTTCGGGCGAGGCCGGCGACGACCGTGCGGGGAGGGCCTGGCGGCGCGACGGCTGGCGCCTCGGCGGTCCGGCACCGGCACGCCTCGACGTCACGGCCGACGGGCCCGACGCCGACGTCGTCGAGGTCACCGTCCTGGGAGGCGCGGACGACGCGACCGTCACGGTCGGCGGCGGCGGGCCCCGGCGTGCGCGCCTCACCCGCCTCGGCGACCTCGCCGTCGCGCTCGAGCTGGACGACCGCCGCCACCGCGTCCCCGTCGCGGTCGACGGCGCCACGACGTGGGTCGGCACCGACCGCGGCGCCGTCGCGCTCACCGTGACGGGCGCGGCCGCCCGCGCCGCCCGGCGCCTCGTCCCCCGCACCCGGGCCGGCGCCGCCGCCCGCCCCGAGGTCCGCTCCCCGATGCCCGGCACGGTGGTCGCCGTCGACGTCGCGACCGGGGACCACGTCACCGCGGGCCAGACGCTCCTCACGGTCGAGGCGATGAAGATGGAGCACCGGCTCCTCGCGACGACCGACGGCACCGTCACCCTCACCGTCCGACCGGCGGACCGGGTGACCCTCGACCAGGTGGTGGCGACCATCAGCGCGCCACCCGCCGATCCGGCACGCCCCCACGAAGGGATCCCCGCATGAGCCACGAGCTGACCACCGAGCAGCAGCGCCTCGTCGACGAGGTGCGCGAGTTCGCCGACGCCGTCGTCGCGCCCGCCGCGTACGAGTACGACACCCGGCGCGAGCTGCCGTACGACATCATCCGCACGATGGGCGAGATGGGCCTCTTCGGTCTGCCCTTCCCGCAGGAGTACGGCGGTCAGGGCAAGGACTACTTCTCCCTGTGCCTCGCGGTCGAGCAGCTCGCGCGGGCCGACCAGTCGATCGCCGTCACGCTCGAGGCCGGCGTCGGGCTCGGGGTGATGCCGATCTTCCGGCGCGGCACCGAGGAGCAGAAGCGCGAGTGGCTGCCGGCGCTCGTGCGCGGCGAGGCGCTCGCGGGCTTCGGGCTCACCGAGGCCGAGGCCGGCTCGGACGCCGGCGGCACCCGGACGACCGCGCGCCTCGAGGACGGCGAGTGGGTGATCGACGGCTCGAAGCAGTTCATCACCAACTCGGGCACGCAGATCACGAGCCTCGTGACCGTCACGGCGGTGACGGGCGAGGAGACCATGCCCGACGGCTCGGTGCGCAAGGAGCTCAGCGCGATCCTCGTGCCCAGCGGGACGCCGGGGTTCGTCGTCGGGCCGTCGTACGACAAGGTCGGGTGGCACACGTCCGACACCCACCCGCTCACGTTCACCGACGTCCGCGTGCCCGAGACGAACCTGCTGGGCGAGCGGGGCCGGGGGTTCGCCAACTTCATCCAGTCGCTCGACGAGGGCCGCGTCGCCTTCGCGGCGCTCTGCACGGGCGCCGCCCAGGGGTGCCTCGAGGAGGCCGTGCGGTACGCCGGCAAGCGCGAGGTGTTCGGCCGGCCGATCGGCCAGAACCAGCACATCGCGTTCACGATCGCGCGGATGCAGGCCCGCGTGCACACCGCACGGCTGGCCTACTACGACGCCGCGCACCGCATCGTCGCCGGCAAGCGGTTCAAGCTCGAGGCGAGCATCGCGAAGATGGTCGGCAGCGAGGCGGCCATGGCGAACGCACGCGACGCGGCGCAGATCTGGGGCGGCTACGGCTTCCTCAACGAGAACCCCGTCGCGCGGCACTACCGCGACGCGAAGATCCTCGAGATCGGCGAGGGCACCACGGAGGTCCAGCTCATGATCATCGCGCGCGAGCTCGGCTTCGCGGGTGCGGCATGAGGGCGGCTCGCGCATGAGGGCGGCTCGCGCAATGAGGGCGGCTCGCGCAACGAGGAAGGGCCAGCCATGAGGGACGTCGAGCAGCGCGGCCTCTACTACGAGGAGCTCGAGCCGGACACGCGCTACCTGCACCGGCCGGGGCGCACCCTGACCGAGGCCGACAACGTCCTGTTCACGACGCTCACGATGAACACGCAGGGCCTGCACCTCGACGCCGCGTGGGCGGCCGGCCAGCCGTTCGGGCAGCGCCTGGTCAACTCGATGATGACCCTCGCGGTCCTCGTCGGGAGCTCGGTCGCGCAGCTGACCCAGGGGACGATCGTCGCGAACCTCGGTCTCACCGACGTCGCCTTCCCCCACCCGCTGTTCCACGGCGACACGCTCTACGCCGAGACGGTCGTGACGGACAAGCGGCTCTCGCGGTCCCGCCCCGGTCAGGGCGTCGTGACGCTCGCGCACACCGGGCGCAACCAGGACGGCACCGTGGTCGCGACCGCGACCCGCTCGGTGCTCGTCTGGTGCCAGGAGGCCCACCGGTGACCTTCACGATGGGCCCGGCGCTCCTCTTCTGCCCGGCCGACCGCCCCGACCGCTACGCGAAGGCGGCCGACCGCGCCGACGCCGTGATCCTCGACCTCGAGGACGCCGTCGCGCCCGACGCCAAGGCGTCCGCACGCGAGGCGCTCGTCCGCAGCGACCTCGACCCGGCGCACACCGTCGTGCGCCTCAACGCCGCCGGCACGGCGGACCACGAGGCCGACCTCGACGCTCTCGGGCGGACGTCGTACCGCACCGTGATGCTCGCCAAGACGGCCGACGCGGACCAGGTCCGTGGGCTACGGGGGCTCGACGTCGTCGCCCTCGTCGAGACCGCGACCGGCCTGCTGCACGTGGCCGAGATCGCCGCGGCGCCCGACGTCGTCGCGCTCATGTGGGGTGCGGAGGACCTCGTCGCCTCCCTCGGCGGCACCGCGAGCCGCCGGCCCGACGGCGTGTACCGCGACGTCGCGCGGTACGCCCGCTCGGCGACGCTCGTCGCGGCGCGCGCCCACGGCAAGGTCGCGGTCGACGCCGTCCACGTCGCGATCGAGGACCACGAGGGTCTCGCCGCGGAGGTGGCGGACGCGGTCGCGTCGGGGTTCGGCGCGACGGCGTGCATCCACCCCGGCCAGGTGCCCGTCGTGCGGGCGGGCTACCGGCCCAGCCCCGACGACGTCGCCCGCGCGCGCGACCTGCTCGAGGTCGCGGCGCACGAGGCGGGCGCCTTCCGCTTCCGCGGGCAGCTCGTCGACGGTCCCCTCGTCGAGCACGCACGAACGCTCGTCCGCCGCGCGGAGAGCACGGGCACCTAGGGACGAAGGTCATCCGGCCCGGCGGATGCCTTGCGTCCGACGGCCCCCGGCCGATGGGTCCGGCGGGGCACGCCGGAGCACGTCCGGGCCCCGAAGGGGGCACACCGTGAAGGACTCGACCGCAGGGACCATCCACGCGAAGGGCGCCGGGCGGCGCAGGGCCGGACGCCTCGCGACCGCGCTCACCGCGGCGGTCGCCGTCGTCGCCGCGACGCTCACGGGAACGGGCCCGGCCACCGCGCCGGCGACGGCGTCGACGGTCGCGGTCGTGACCGGCACATCGACCGGCACAGCATCGACCGGCACAGCATCGACCGGCACAGCATCGACGGTCACAGGATCGACCGGCACAGCATCGACCGGCACAGCGTGCGCGCCTCGCGAGGTGGGCTGCTTCCCCGGGATGACCTTCGGCATCGCGTCCGAGGGCCTGCCCACGAGCACCGGCGCCATGACCGCGCTCGAGGCCGCGCTCGGTCACGAGGCGGGCGTCGCCCTGAGCTTCACGTCCTTCCGGTTCCCGTTCAGCACCGCGGCGCTGCGCGCGATCGCGGCGGACGGCGTCATGCCGATGATCACGTGGGAGCCGTTCGACGCGACGGCACCCACCGAGGACCGCTACCCCCTGCGCGAGATCGCGGCCGGGCTGCACGACGACTACCTCCGCGCGCAGGCGGCGGCGCTGCGCGAGATCGCGGCGCCCGTCGCCCTGCGGTTCGCGCACGAGATGAACGGCGACTGGTACCCGTGGGGTCACGGAGTGAACGGCAACACCCCGGCCGACTACGTCGCGGCGTACCGGCACGTGCACGACCTCGTCGAGGCCGAGGGCGTCCGCGACGTCACGTGGGTGTGGTCCCCCGCCTCGATCGACACGCTCACGGCCCCGGACCTCGCGCCCTACTACCCGGGTGACGACTACGTCGACTGGGCAGGTTTGAGCGCGTACTACGACAGCACGAGCGACACGTGGGCCAACACCCTCGCGCCCACGGTTCGCCAGCTCGACGCCGTCGCGCCGACCAAGCCGATCTACCTCGCCGAGACGGGGGTGCTCCCCGGCGCCGCGCGGCCGGCGCTCATCCACGAGCTCCTGACCTCGCTGCTCCGGACGCCGCGCGCGATCGGCTTCACGTGGTTCGACGTCCGCTCGCGCTTCGACTGGCGGATCGGCCAGGACGCCGCCGCGCTCTCGGCCGTGCGTGCCGCCCTCTCCTCGGGCTGGTACCCCGCCGGCCCCACGACCGTGCCGGCCCCGCTCGTCCAGGTGGCACCCGCGGTCGCGGGGGTCCCCCTCGTCGGGTCGACCCTCACCGCGACCGCAGGGCAGTGGCGCGGCGCCGACGCCACGACCGGGCGCTGGCTCGTGTGCGACGCGGCCACGGCCTCGTCGTGCACGCCCGCGGGCGGGACCGGTGCCGACCTGGTGCTCGACGCCGCGACGCACGGCCGCACGCTGCGCTACGAGGTGACCGCGACCGGCACGGGCGGCACGACGACCCACGTCTCGGAGCCCACCACCGCCGTCGTCGTCGTGCCGACCCGGCCCGACCGACCCGTCGTGGAGTCCAGGTCCGGCGGGGCGCGCGTCGTGCTGCCCGCGCCGACGCTCGGCACCACGCACTGGCGGCTCGTCGTCGACGGACGCCCCTACGAGCTGGTGCCGGTCGGCCGGGCCGACTACTGGCTGACCGGCCTGACCAACGGCACGAGCCACACGCTGGCCCTGACCGCGGTCGCGGTCTCGGGCAGCACCGTGCTCGAGTCCCCCGCGACATCCGGCACGTTCACACCGATGACCCAGCCGTACCAGCCGTACGTGTCGGTCACCGGACCCACCGCGACGCTCAACCTGCCGAAGGCACCCGCGGGTGCCGAGACCTGGCTGCTCACGGTCGACGGCGTCACGCGCACGCTGCCCGCGACGACGACGACCACGTCGGTCCAGGTCCCGCTCGGGTCGCCCACGGCGTGGAGCCTCGTGGCGGCCGCCGGGCGCTGGGACGGGCAGGCCCCCGGCAGCACCACGCCCGCGAGCACGGGCTCCTTCTCGGCGCTCGAGGCGCCGGACGCCCCCGTCGTCACGTCCGGCCGCGGGTCCATCACCCTCACGTTCCCCACGGCGCCGGCCGGCGCGACCGCGTGGCGCGTGTCCGTGGGCGCCACGACCTACCCCGACGTGCCCGTCGGCACCGCTGCGGGGCTGACGGCGACCGGCCTCTACCCCGGGTACCCGTGGACCTGGACGCTGCGCGCTGTCAACTCGACGTCGCGGTCGCTCGCTGTGACAGGGAAGGCCGCGGCCTCCTGACGGCGCGGTCACCGTCGCCCGCACGCCGCCATGTCCCGCCGCAGTGCCGCCGCACGCATTCCGGCGTGCAATCAGCGCATTCCCTGCAGAAAGGGACAACTCGCGCGGCGGGACGAAGAACGCGTCCCACATCGTGGGCGGTGTGACTCAGTTGACACATGGGATGACTAATCAGTCATAAATGGCGCTGACCTGGGCACTTGCCAATGTGGCCATTCCCATGTCCTCGTGGTGGGGCCGCATGACGTTACGCGGATTTCACCCGGCAATGACTCTCGGTTCACCCGGTCGGCCCTAGGTTTGGGCCCACCGGACGGCCCGGGGCGATCGCCCCTGCCCTTCCCCGGGGGACGACGTGGTCCTTGCTCCGAAGGTCCGCACCACCCGGGAAGGTGGCAGATGTCAGTCGACTCTCGCCCTGGCCCAGACGCCCCGACTACCTCCGCACCACAGCAGCAGCTGCGCACGGCTCCCGCCGTCGAGACGACCACCGCGTGGCTGCCCAACCCGCCCACCGACGTCGAGAAGTACTGGTACATGGGCCGGCAGCACCGCTGGCTCCTGCTCGTCCAGTCGCTCTCGTTCGCGCTGATCGGCGTGAGCGTGCTCCGGTTCAGCCTCTCGGACACGCGGCTGCTGTGGTTCCTCGCGCCGTTCTCGCTCTACGCCGTCGCGCTCGTCGTGAGCCTGTGCTCGAGCACGCGGTCCAAGCGGGTCGACCGCATCGACCACGAGATGCGCGTGCTCGAGTACGCCCCCGGCCGGTACCCGACCGTCGACGTGTTCCTCCCCTCCGCGGGTGAGGCGCTCGACGTGCTCGCCAACACGTACCGGCACGTCAAGGCCCTGCAGTGGCCCGCGGCCATCACCGTGTGGGTCCTCGACGACTCCGCCCGCGACTCCGTGCGCGACCTCGCCGAGGCCCACGGCTTCGAGTACCGGACCCGGCCCGACCGCGGCCGCCTGAAGAAGGCCGGCAACCTGCGGTTCGGCTACGAGCAGTCCGAGGGCGACCTCATCGCGATCTTCGACGCGGACTTCGTGCCCCGGCCGGACTACCTCCACGAGCTCGTGCCGTACTTCGAGCAGGAGGACGTCGGCATCGTGCAGTCGCCGCAGTTCTTCGACACGCACAAGGGCATGAACTGGCTGCAGCGCTGCGCCGGTGCGACGCAGGAGCTCTTCTACCGCTGGATCCAGCCGGCGCGTGACCGCTCGAACGCCGCGATCTGCGTCGGCACGTGCGCGATCTACCGCCGCAAGGCGCTCGACGCCGCGGGCGGCTTCGCGCAGATCGGCCACAGCGAGGACGTCCACACGGGCGTGAACCTCATGAAGGCCGGCTACGGGCTGCGCTACGTCCCGATCCTCGTATCCAAGGGCCTGTGCCCCGACGAGGTGCTCCCGTTCCTCAACCAGCAGTACCGCTGGTGCACGGGTTCCATGAGCCTTCTCGCGGACTCCACGTTCCACGAGAACCCGCACATCTCGGCGCGTCAGCGCCTCGCGTTCTGGGCCGGGTTCCTCTACTACATCACCACGGCGCTCAACGTCTTCACGACGGCGATGCCCGCGCTCGCGATGCTGTGGCTCCTGCCGCAGTTCGTGCTGCCGACCAACTCGCTCTACCTCGTCGGCGCGGTGCTGATGTGGCTGCTCGTGCTCCCCGTGATGTTCAAGTCGCGCTGGCGCGTCGACGTCCTGCGCGTCCAGGCCCTCTACTCGTTCGCCCACGCCGTGGCGATCTTCCACGTGCTCACCGGCCGCACCCGCGAGTGGGTCGCGACGGGCACCGCGAACAAGACGGCGCCGCAGAGCCGCACGACGCCGCTCGGCGTCACGGTGCTGCGCACCGCGAAGGTGTGGATCGCCGTCACGCAGACGTTCATCTGGCTCGGCCTCGCCCGCGGCCTCGTCGAGTTCGGCATCGGCCGCTTCTGGGCGATGATCCTGCTCGCCGGGCTCTCGTCGTTCGTGCTCGTGCCGATCCTGTTCCAGCAGACGAACGCGGAGCCGGTCACGGTCGCCGTCGCGAACAAGGTCCGCGAGGTCGTCGTGGGCTGGGGCGGCTCGCTCGCCTCGCTGCGCGGCCGCATCGCGGCGTCGCGTCCCTCGGGTGGCGCGCCGCGCCCCCAGCCCGAGGCCGGGCTGCGCCGCTGGCGTCCCGACATCCAGGGGCTGCGCGCGATCGCCGTCCTGCTCGTCGTGCTGTACCACGCGAACGTCCCCGGCATCACCGGCGGCTACGTCGGCGTGGACGTGTTCTTCGTGATCTCCGGCTTCCTCATCACCGGTGGCCTGCTCCGCCAGCTCGAGAAGAACGGGAAGATCAGCTTCCGGAAGTTCTACGCGGGTCGGTTCCAGCGCCTCGCGGTGCCGGCCGCCGTCGTGCTCGTCGTGACGGTCGTCGCGGTCCGCGTCTGGGACTCGCTGTTCCAGGTCCGCGCCGTGACCACGGACGCGCTCTTCGCCGCGTTCTACACGATCAACTACCGGTTCGCGTCGCAGGGCGTGAACTACCAGCAGGCGTCCGGGCCGGAGAGCCCCCTGCAGCACTACTGGTCGCTCGCCGTCGAGGAGCAGTTCTACCTCGTGTGGCCGCTGCTGCTCATGGCGTGCGCGTGGATCTTCCGCCGCCGCTACAAGAAGGCCGTCGTCGTCACGATCGCGGTCGTGAGCGTCGCGTCCCTGTGGGCCGCGCTCGAGATGACGTCCACGAACCAGCCCATGGCGTACTTCTCGCTGCACACGCGGGCCTGGGAGCTCGGCATCGGCGGCCTGCTGGCCGCGGGTGCCACCTACCTCGCGAAGATGCCGCCGCGGTTCGCGGCCGTGCTGTCGTGGGCGGGTGTCGCGGGCATCCTCGTGAGCGGTCTGGCCTACACCGACGACACGGTCTTCCCGGGCACGGCGGCGCTGCTGCCCGTGCTCGCCACGGCCGCCGTCATCGCGGCCGGGTGCCGTCCCTCGCGGAACAGCGCCGAGCTGGTGCTCGGCCTGCGGCCGATGCAGGGCCTGGGCAAGGTCTCCTACGCCTGGTACCTGTGGCACTGGCCGATGCTGATCCTCTTCCCCATGATCCTGGGCTTCAAGCTCTCCTGGGTCGTGCAGCTCGAGGTCGCAGCGCTCAGCCTCTGGGTCGCCGTGATGATGTACCACCTCGTCGAGAGCCCTGCTCTGCGCTCGCGCCTCAAGAAGGTGCTGTGGCTCCCCATCGGGTTCTCGCTCGCGGCGGTCTCGGCCACGACGGCGTTCGCCGTCGCGACCACGGTCCCGAACCTCGTCGGCACCGGTCAGGCGGTCGAGATCGCGGCCGCGGACACCGGCGCGATCATGCAGGAGGTCGCTCGCGGCACCCTGACCCAGGAGGCGCCGAGCAACCTGACGCCCGCGCTCGACTCGATCAACGGCGACCAGCCGGTGAGCTCGCTCGACGGGTGCCACGCCGACTTCCTCCAGGTCGACCAGGGCGACTGCGTCTACGGCGACCCGGACGGCGAGGACACGATGGTCCTGGTCGGCGACTCGCACGCGCAGCAGTGGCTGCCGGCGCTCGACGCCCAGGCGAAGGAGCAGGGCTGGAAGCTCGTCTCCTGGACCAAGGCGGCCTGCCCGGTCGCCGACGTCGAGGTGACGGCGCCCCAGCTGGGCAACCGGACCTACACCGAGTGCCTCGACTGGCGGGAGAGCACCCTCGCCAAGATCGCGGAGCTCCAGCCGGACATCGTCGTGGTGTCGCAGAGCGACAGCGTCCCGGGCAACCAGGTCACGAACGTCGAGTGGGCCGACGCCACGGCGCGGACCCTGTCCCAGATCCGGTCGAACGGCACGCCGGTCGCCTACGTCCTGGACACGCCCGTGCCCGCGGGCAATGCGCCCGACTGCGTGGCGAACAACCTGGCGAAGGTCGAGCCGTGCATGAACATGCGCGAGGACGCCTACAGCTTCCCGGGCCGCCACGAGCAGGTCGCCAACACGCTCGAGGTCATCGACGTGTCGACGGTCGAGCCGATCGACTGGTTCTGCACCGACCGCAAGTGCCCGGTCGTCGTGGGCAACATGCTCGTCTACCGCGACGCCTCGCACGTCTCCACCCCTTACAGCGCGTACCTCGCGCCGGCGGTCACCCCGCTGTTCATCTCGAAGGAAGGACAGGCCTGATGCGCATCTCGGTGATCGGCTGCGGGTACCTCGGTGCCGTGCACGCCGCCTGCATGGCGAAGCTGGGGCACGACGTCGTCGGCGTGGACGTCGACGCGGACAAGGTCGCGCTCCTCTCGAGCGGCCGTGCGCCGTTCTTCGAGCCCGGCCTGCCGGAGCTCCTCGAGGAGACGATGGCGACGGGTCGGCTGCGGTTCACGACGGACCTCGCCGAGGTCGCCGGCGCCCAGGTGCACTTCGTGTGCGTCGGGACGCCGCAGAAGCAGCGCGAGTACGCGGCGGACATGCGGTTCGTCGACGCCGCGGTGGAGGGGGTCCTCCCCCACCTCGCGCCGGGCGACGTCCTCGTCGGCAAGTCGACCGTGCCGGTCGGCACGGCCGAGCGGATCGCGGAGCGGCTCGCCGAGGTCCAGCCCGAGGCGAGCCTCGTCTGGAACCCCGAGTTCCTGCGCGAGGGCTTCGCGGTTCAGGACACGCTGCACCCCGACCGGCTGGTCTACGGGATCCCCGAGGGCCCGGACGGTCCGCACGCCCAGGCCGTCCTGGACGAGGTCTACGCGACCCCGCTCGCCGACGGCACGCCCCAGGTCGTGACCGACTTCGCCACGGCGCAGCTGGTCAAGGTCGCGGCGAACTCGTTCCTCGCGACCAAGATCTCGTTCATCAACGCGATGGCCGAGCTGTGCGAGGCGACGGGTGCCGACGTGACGCAGCTCGCGGACGCGATCGGCCACGACGCGCGGATCGGGCGGCGGTTCCTCAACGCCGGTCTGGGCTTCGGCGGCGGGTGCCTGCCCAAGGACATCCGCGCGTTCATGGCCCGCGCCGGTGAGCTCGGCGCGGACCAGGCGCTGTCGTTCCTGCGCGAGGTGGACGCCATCAACATGCGCCGCCGCGTGCGCATGGTGGACCTGGCGCGCGAGGTCTGCGACGGGTCGATCGTCGGCCGCAAGGTCGCCGTGCTCGGCGCCGCGTTCAAGCCGAACAGCGACGACGTGCGGGACTCCCCCGCGCTGAGCGTCGCCGCGCAGATGGCGCTGCAGGGTGCGAGCGTCGTCGTCACCGACCCCGAGGCCGTGGCCAACGCCGAGCGCGCGTGGCCGTCGCTCACCTTCGCGGCGACGCCGCAGGAGGCCGCCGCGGGCGCCGACGTCGTCGTGCTCGCGACCGAGTGGGCGGAGTACCGCGACCTCGACCCGCACGCCTTCGGCGAGGTCGTCGCGGGCAAGCGGATCGTCGACGGACGCAACGTGCTCGACCCGGGCAAGTGGCGTTCGGCCGGCTGGGTCTACCGCGCGCTCGGCCGCCCGTGATCGACCCGCGCTGACCGACCGCCGGTGACCGACGGGTCGGCCCGACCGGCCGACCGCACACCCACGCGCCCCCCACCGGACCTCACGGTCCGGTGGGAGGCGCGTCGTCGTCCGTTCACCCGTCCGGGGCACGATCGGCGTCGGCGGTTGCCCGAATTGTCCGGTTGGTCGAGCATGGGCACCCAGCCGACGTCGTCCGACGGCGGCTCCCGCGCGGAAGGAACGACCGTGCCCCGTGCCGCCTCCCCTGCCGGTCCCCCGCTCGGCCAGCACGACATCGCCGCCGACCGCGACCGGATGCGCCGCCGCCGGTTCTACCGGTTCGCCGCCGTCGTGCTCCTCGTCGAGGCGTACCTCATCGCGATGCCTCTCATGGGCCGGTCCCAGCTGCCCGCGTTCCCGGCCGTCGACCCCCTGATCCTGGTCCCGGTGCTGTTCTTCGCCGCGCTCCTGGTGCTGCTCGTCGGCGGCCAGGCCATGAACAGCCGCTCACCGCACCTCACCTACCGGCCCGAGCAGGTCGACGTCCGGCTCGACGACGTCATCGGTATCGACCCGATCACCGAGGACGTGCGGCGCTCGATCGACCTCTTCCAGACCCACCGCCGGTTCGCCGACCAGATGGGCGGGACGGCGCGTCGCGGCCTGCTGTTCGAGGGCCTCCCCGGCACGGGCAAGACGATGACCGCGAAGGCCATGGCGGCCGAGGCCGGCGTCCCGTTCCTGTTCGTCTCGGCGACGTCGTTCCAGTCGATGTACTACGGCGCGACCGCCCGCAAGATCCGCGCGTACTTCGGCGCGCTGCGCAAGGCCGCCCGGGCCGAGGGCGGCGCGATCGGGTTCATCGAGGAGATCGACGCCATCGCGCTGCGCCGGGGTGGCCTTCTGAGCGCTGGCGCCGACCTCGGGCACCGGTCGGCCTCGGCCGACGGCGCGCCGCGCGGCGTGGTGCGCAACGCGGTCATCAGCGAGGGCACCGGCGGCGTGGTCAACGAGCTGCTCGTGCAGATGCAGTCGTTCGACGAGCCCACGGGCGGTCAGAAGCTGCTCAACCGGCTCATCGCCCAAATCAACCTCCTGCTCCCCGCGGACCGCCAGCTGCGGCAGATCAAGCCGGTGCGCGCGCCGATCCTGCTCATCGCCGCCACCAACCGCGCGGACTCGCTGGACCCGGCGCTGCTGCGGCCCGGCCGGTTCGACCGGAAGCTCACGTTCTCGCCGCCGGACGCCCGCGGGCGCCGCGCGCTCGTCGACCACTTCCTCACCCGCCGCTCGCACGCACCCGACCTCGACGTGCCCGCCACGCGCGACCGCATCGCGGCGGCGACCAACGGCTGGACGCCCGTGATGATCGAGCACCTCCTGGACGAGGCGCTGGTCAACGCGCTGCGTCGGGGCGCCGCCGGCATGTCCTTCGAGGACGTCGAGCAGGCGCGCATCACGGAGATGGTCGGCATCGGCCACCCCGTCGGCTACACGGAGCGGGAGCAGCGGCTCATCGCGACCCACGAGGCGGGCCACGCCGTCGTCGCCTGGCTCGTGGCGCCCAACCGCGCGCTCGAGGTGCTGACGATCGTCAAGCGCGGCGACTCCCTCGGGCTGCTCGCGCACGGCGACGTCGAGGAGGTGTGGACCCGCTCCGCGCAGGACCTGCGGGCGCTCGTCGACATCGCGATGGGCGGCCTCGTGGCCGAGGAGCTCTTCTTCGGCATGACGTCGACCGGCCCGGCGAGCGACCTGGCGACCGCGACGCGGACGGCCGCGCAGATGGTCGGCGCGGCGGGCATGACGGGATCGCTCGTCTCGTTCGCCGCGACCGGGCAGGACCTCGTGAGCGCGGTGCTGGGCGACCGCGCGGCGCGCGAGCAGCTCGAGGCCGTGCTCGACGAGGGGCGGGACCGTGTGCGGTGGCTGCTCTCGCAGAACCGGCACCTCGTCGAGGCCCTCCGCGACGCGCTGCTCGAGCGGCACGAGCTCGTCGGGGACCAGATCACCGAGGTGCTCGAGGCGGCGCGCGACGCGCACGGGGCGGACCTCGTCACCGCGGTGTCGTCCGGTGCGACGTCCGTGCCCGCTACCACCCGGGGGGTCACGGCCGGCGGCACCCCGGCCGCGCCCGACGGCGCGGGCGGGCGGCGCTCGGTCGCCTGAGGCGACCGGTCACCTGAGGTGACCGGTCACCGCGCGACACGGCGGGCGACGTCGAACCGCAACCCGCTGTCGCCCTCGCCGTGCCCCGGCCCGACGCGGTGCGCGAGCCACAGGTGGTACCGCCCGTCGGCGCCGCGCGCGAGCTGCCACGCCAGCCGGGTGGACAGGCCCGACCTGCCGACCTCCTCCTCGGCCACGCGCATGGGCTCACGCGCCGTGAGGAACCGGCCCCGAGGTGCCGGCGTGCGGCGCGTGCCGTCGGCCTGCACCCGGGTCACGGTGCGGAGCTCGAGGTCGACGACGCCGGGCGGCGCCCCGGTCGGCCGCACCGGGACGAGTGGGAACCACGGGTCGGGCACGTCGGTGCTCAGGCGGTAGACGAGGGCGGCGTCGGCGACGTCGCCGGCGATCCGCTGGGCCGTGCCCGCAGGTCGGTACCCCGTGGGCTCGGGCCGGTGCTCGAGGCGCCCGCCCAGCGAGGACTCCGTGACGCGCTCGACCGCCCAGACGACGTTCGCCATCTCGTCCCGGAACCAGGTGACCTCCTCGAGCGCGTCGCCCTCCTGCGAGCCGACCGTCGCGGGCGCCAGGTAGAGCAGGCCCGACGCGCGCGCCGCGGCGCCCGGCCGCAGCGTGAGGTCGAACATCCCCCAGCGCGCCGCGCCGTCGACGGAGGCCGGCCGGACGTCGGTGGGCACGCCGAACGTGTCGAGGACCCGCACCTGCCGGACGGCCGCCACCACACCCACCGGCAGGCTCACCGGCACGACCCACCAGTCGTTCCCGTAGGTGAGCGCGAACTCGTCGAGCAGCAGGTGGGCGACGTCCGTGCGACCGACCGACTCGGTGCCGAAGCGCACCGAGCCGTCCTCGATCTCCCAGAACCGCTCGGCCGGCATGCCCGGGTACGCGGCGCGCGTGGGCAGCGTGTGCCGGACCACCTCGCGGACGGGCGGCAGGGTCGCGGGCGCACCGAGCCTGACCTGCGTGTCCGCGTCGAACGCGTACCAGTCGAGGTGCCCGCCCCGGTACTCCTCGGCGCGCAGCACGACGTCGCCGTCGGACAGGTGCGCCTGCACCGCGAAGCCGTACTCGAGCCGGTACGGGTCCCACGCGTCGCCCGCGGGCGCCGCGACGAACCCGGCCCACCACCGCAGGTAGGCCTCCCCGGCGCTCCGGACGTCGCCCTGCCGGTCAACGGGCACGGCGGGCGTGTCGGGGAGCGCGGTGAGGCCACCCGCCGCGTCCGCCAGCGCTGAGAACGCGTCCGCGAGTCTGCGTCCGTCCGGAACGCGGTCCCCGACGGACGACCGCCACAGCGCGCTCGACGGGTCGGGCGTCGTCGGACGGTCGGCCGTGACGCGGAACGCACCGACGAACGCGTCGCGCTGGTCGTCGGCGCCGTGCTCCGTGAGGAGCCGGAGGAAGTGCTGGCCGGCCTCGACCCGGAGCCACTCGTCCGAGGCGCCGCCCGCCACCTCACGTCGCTCCACGAGCGGCTCGAGCGGAGCCGACGGGTCGACGACGTCGACGCTGCGCTCGTGCGCGTCGGAGCCCGGCGTGCCCGCGTGGAAACGCGTGACCGGCGCGACCTCGACGCGCGTCACGCAGTCGACGGGCGACCCGGCGTCCTCGCCGGCGAGCTCCCCGAGCTGCCACTGCCGCGCGAGCAGCCACAGCGGGTCGGCGAGCTCCGCGCGGAGTGCCGCAGCGAGGTCTGCGGAGCGGGGCAGCGGCTCGAGCCGGGTCCAGCTCGTGATCGAGCTCATGGGTCCACCACCTCCGGGTCCGAGGACGGGACGAGCGTGGCCTGGAGCACCGCCGTGCGGACGACGGCCGAGATGTCGAGCGACGGCACCGCGCGCTCGAGGTCGAACGCGAGGTAGAGCGCGGGCATGAACCGCCCGATCGCGAGGACGTCGTCGAGGTCGACGGTGCGCGCCCGCGTCAGGTCGACGGCCTCGAGGACCGTGTCCACCAGGGCCTCGGTCGACCAGGTCGCCGCCTGCTGGTCGGGCGGCACGGCCAGCAGGACGCTCTGCGGGGCGCGGGCACCGGGCGCGTCGAAGTGGAACGCGACGCCCGTGGTCTCGGTCCGCGGGGACAGGTGCTCGTGCCACTGGTCGACGACAAGCGCCGCGACGCGGGTGGGCACCGGGTCGCTCGCGCCGTCGGACCGGAGCAGCACGAGAGAGGTCCCCGCGGGTCGTGCCGGGGCGCCGTCGGCGAACCGTAGGCCGACCCAGGGCTCACCCGGTCGGTACGGGAGCTGGGCCACGGCGAGCTGGGTCGCCCCGACGCCCGTCCTGCGACGCTCGGCCTCGCACAGCACGGACCACAGCCGTCCTGCCGCCGGACGCACCCTGCTGTGCGCGAGGAGCCACTCCGCCGGCGCGAGCCGCGCGCCGTCGAGCAGTGCGCCGTCGGTGGTGGACGCCGTGAGCTCGGCGGCCAGGGCGGTCGGGAGCTCGACCACCGGGACGACCGGGAAGTCGCCGCCGAGCACCGCCCGGATGCGGGCGGTGTGCCAGGCGGCGACCGCCTCGGCCCAGGGCTCGGCGGGGTCACCGTCGGTCCCGGTGCGCGGGCCGGGCGCGGCGAGCGCGTGCAGGGCGGCCCGC
>NZ_JACVQL010000117.1 GCF_019733465.1 Actinotalea ferrariae
GCTCCGGCTCCGGCTCCGGCTCCGGCTCCGGCCGCACCTCAGGGCGCCGACCCGCGCACCGGGCTCGCCGTCGGGCAGCGCGTCCCGCTGCGGGGCGTGCGCCGCACGGTCGCGACGCGGCTCGCGCGATCCAGGCAGGAGATCCCCGAGGCGACGACGTGGGTCGACGTCGACGCGACCCGGCTCGTCGAGCTGCGGGCGTCGCTGAGCGAGCCGCCCGGCCTACTCGCGCTCGTCGCGCGGTTCGTGATCGCCGGGCTCGCACGCTTCCCCGAGCTGAACTCGTGGGTCGACGTCGACGGCGAGGAGATCGTGCACCTCGCCGGCGTGAACCTGGGCATCGCGACCCAGAGCGACCGCGGCCTCGTCGTCCCGGTGGTCCGGGGCGCGCACGCCCTCCGCACGCGCGACCTCGACACGGAGATCCGTCGCGTCACGACGGCCGCGCGCGAGGGCCGGGCGACGACCACCGATCTCACGGGCGGCTCGTTCACGCTCAACAACTACGGCGGGTTCGGGGTCGACGGCAGCGCCGCGATCATCAACCACCCCGAGGTCGCGATCCTCGGGCTCGGTCGCATCCTGCCGAGGCCGTGGGTTGTGGACGGCGAGATCGTGGTCCGCCACATCGCGCAGCTGTCGCTCGTCTTCGACCACCGCGTGTGCGACGGCGGCACCGCAGGCGGCTTCCTGCGGTTCGTGGCCGACGCGATCGAGTCCCCCCTCGACGCGCTCCTGGACTCGGGGGACCTGTGAGCACCGGAGCCGTGGGCGTCGTCGGCGCGGGGACGATGGGCGCCGGCATCGCGCAGGTCGCGGCGCTTGCCGGGCACCGCGTGCTGCTGCTCGACGCTGCGTCCGGGCGCGCGGCGGCCGCCGTCGCCGACGTCGGCCGGGCGCTCGACCGGCTCGTCGCCCGGGGACGGGTCGACGCCGACCGGGCGGACGCGGCCAGGGAGCGCCTCGCGCCCGCCGCGTCGATCGCGGACCTCGCGGACTGCGTGCTGGTCGTCGAGGCCGCGGCCGAGCAGCTGGACGTCAAGCAGCAGGTCATGGCGGCGCTCGAGGACGTCGTCGCGCCTACCTGCGTGCTCGCCACGAACACGTCGTCGCTCTCGATCACCGACGTCGCGGCCGGCATGCGGCACCCCGGACGCCTCGTCGGCATGCACTTCTTCAACCCCGCGCCCGCCATGCGCCTCGTCGAGGTCGTGTCGGGCACCGCGACCGACCCGGACGTCGCGGCGCGCGTCGCCGCGCTCGCGACGGCGTGGGGCAAGACGCCCGTACAGGTCGCGTCGTCGCCGGGCTTCGTCGTCAACCGCGTGGCCCGCCCGTTCTACGGCGAAGCCCTCGCGGCCCTCGAGGAGGACACGGGGCTGGACGCCGCCACGGTGGACGCGGTGCTGCGCGAGGCCGGGCGGTTCCCCATGGGACCGCTCGAGCTCACGGACCTCATCGGCCAGGACGTCAACCTGGCCACGAGCCGCTCGGTGTGGGAGCAGCTCGGTCGCGACCCGCGCTACGCGCCGTCGCGCGTCCAGGAGGCGCTGGTCGAGGCGGGGACTCTCGGCCGCAAGACCGGGCGGGGCTTCTACCGGCACGACGACGGCTCGCCGCGCCCCCGCCCGAGCACGGCACCACCCGCCGTGGCGCCCGAGAAGGTCGTCGTCCGCGGCGACTGGGGCCCGTGGACCTCGCTGTGGGAGCGGGTCGAGGAGGTCGGCGTCGGCGTGCTCGCCGACGCGCGCCCCGGCCCGCGCGACGCCCACCGGTTCGAGCCGGTCGCGGAGGTCGACGGCGGCCTGCTGGTCCCGACGGACGGGCGCACCGCTGCCGACCGCGCCGCCGCGGCGGGCGTGCCCGTCGTCGTCCTCGACCTCGCGCTCGACCCCCGGACCGCCACGCGGTTCGCCGTCGCCGCGTCTCCCGGTTGCCCGCGAGAGGTGCTCGACGCCGTCGTCGGCCTGCTGCAGGCGACCGGCGCCGCGGTGACCGTCCTGCCCGACCGACCCGGGCTGCTCGTCGCGCGCACGGTCGCGGTGCTGGTCGACGAGGCGGCCGCCGTCGCCGACGAGGGCATCGCGGACCCCGCAGACGTCGACACCGCCCTGCGGCTCGGCGCCGGCTACCCGCTCGGGCCGCTCGAGTGGGGCGACCGCACGGGTCCGGCGCGCGTCGCGGCCGTGCTCGACGCGGTCGCGGCCGCCACCGGCAGCGACCGGTACCGCGTGTCCCCCGCGCTGCGCCGCGCCTCGACGACCGGAGGAGCGCTGCGTGGCCACTGACCTCACGCCCGACCGCACCGCCGACCTGGCGCCGGCCCGAAGGCTCGACCCAGGGGCCGACGGCGCACCCGACCGCGCCCAGGACCTGGCCCGCCGCTGCGCGGACACCATGTGGGCGGCCGACCTCGCGAGCCGCCGCCTCGGCATGCGGATCGACGACGTCGCACCCGGGAGCGCGCGGCTGTCGATGCGCGTGACCGCGGAGATGGTCAACGGCCACGGCACGTGCCACGGCGGCTACCTCGCGGTGCTGGCCGACAGCGCGTTCGCCTTCGCGTGCAACACCTACGACGACGTCACGGTCGCGGCGGGCTTCGACATCGTGTTCGCGACACCCGCACGCCTCGACGACGAGCTCGTGGCGGTCGCGACCGAACGCGTCCGCTACGGCCGCAGCGGCCTGTACGACGTCACGCTGAGCCGTGCCGACGGCACCGTGATCGCCGAGTACCGCGGCCGCAGCCGCTCGCTCGGCCGCCCGCTCCTGCCGGCGGAGGGGACGTCCGGCGTGCCGTCCGAGGTCCCGTCCACCGAACCGTCCGCCGTACCGTCCGGAGGGGCGTCCGATGCCTGAGGCCTTCCTCGTCGCTGGCGTGCGGACGCCGATCGGCCGCTACGCGGGCGCGCTCGCGCCCGTCCGGCCGGACGACCTCGCCGCCCACGTTCTCCGGGCTTTGACCGACCGCCTGCCCGGCGTGGACTGGGACGCGCTGGACGACGTCGTCCTCGGCTGCGCGAATCAGGCGGGTGAGGACAACCGCAACGTCGCGCGCATGGCGACGCTGCTGGCCGGGCTGCCGGTCACCGCGTCCGCCAGCACGACGAACCGGCTGTGCGGCTCAGGCCTCGACGCGCTCGGCAGCGCGGCGCGCGCGATGCGCGCGGGCGAGGCCGACCTCGTGCTCGCCGGTGGGGTCGAGAGCATGAGCCGCGCACCGTTCGTCATGCCCAAGCCGCAAGCGGCGTACTCGCGGGCCGCGGAGATCCACGACACGACGATGGGGTGGCGCTTCGTCAACCCGCGCATGCGAGAGCTGTACGGCACGGACACGATGCCGGAGACCGCCGAGAACCTCGCCCGCGAGCTCGGCATCGCGCGCGAGGACCAGGACGCCTTCGCGCTGCGGTCGCAGGAGCGGGTCGCGAAGGCGCGCGCGGCCGGCCGGTTCTCGCGCGAGATCGTCGCCGTGCCCGTGCCGCAGCGGCGCGGCGAGCCGGTCGTCGTCGACGAGGACGAGCAGCCGCGCGACACGTCGCTCGAGGCCCTCGCCCGCCTCACACCGCTCGAGGCCGGCGGCACCGTGACGGCCGGCAACGCCTCGGGCCTCAACGACGGCGCGTGCGCGGTGCTCGTGGCGTCCGGCGCGGCGGTCGAGCGGCACGGTCTCGAGCCGCTCGCGCGGATCGCCGGCATGGCGGCGGCGGGTGTGCCGCCGCGCACGATGGGCCTGGGTCCCGTGCCCGCGACGCAGCGGCTGCTCGGGCGCGCGGGCCTCCGCCTGGGCGACGTCGACCTGGTCGAGCTCAACGAGGCCTTCGCGGCCCAGGCGCTCGCGGTGCTCCGCACGCTCGGGCTGCCCGACGACTCCACGCACGTCAACCCGAACGGTGGCGCGATCGCACTGGGCCACCCGCTCGGGATGAGCGGGGCGCGCATCGGCCTCTCGGCGGCCATCGACCTCGCGGACCTCGGCCCGGGGCACCGAGCCGTGGCCACCATGTGCGTCGGCGTCGGGCAGGGCGTCGCCCTGCTCCTCGAGAGCCTCTGAGGCGGCCCTCCTCGAGAGCGTGTGAGGCGTCGCTCCTCGAAGGTGCGTGCGGCGTCGGCGACCCTCGCCAGCCGCGCACCGCCAGGTGCACCCTGACGGAACCGCGGCCGACCGACCGACTACTCAGGCGCCGACGTACGCCGCCAGGTGCTCACCCGTGAGCGTCGACCGCGACGCCACGAGGTCCGCGGGCGTCCCCTCGAAGACCACGCGACCGCCGTCGTGACCGGCACCCGGGCCGAGGTCGATGATCCAGTCGGCGTGCGCCATCACGGCCTGGTGGTGCTCGATGACGATGACCGACCGGCCCGAGTCGACGAGGCGGTCGAGCAGCCCCAGCAGCTGCTCGACGTCGGCCAGGTGCAGGCCGGTCGTCGGCTCGTCGAGCACGTAGACGTCGCCCTTCTCCGCCATCTGCGTCGCGAGCTTGAGCCGCTGCCGCTCGCCGCCGGAGAGCGTGGTGAGCGGCTGGCCGAGCGTGAGGTAGCCGAGGCCGACGTCGGCGAGCCGGTCGAGGATCTTCTGTGCCGCGGGCGTGCGCGCGTCACCGTCGGCGAAGAACGGCGCGGCCTCGACGACGGGCATCGCGAGCACCTCGGCGATGTTCTTGCCGCCGAGCGTGTACTCGAGCACGGAGGCCTGGAACCGCTTGCCCCCGCACTCCTCGCACGGCGACTCGACCGTGGCCATGACGCCCAGGTCGGTGTAGATCACGCCGGCGCCGTTGCACGTGGGGCACGCGCCCTCGGAGTTCGAGCTGAACAGCGCCGGCTTGACCCCGTTGGCCTTCGCGAACGCCTTGCGGATGGGGTCGAGGAGGCCCGTGTAGGTCGCCGGGTTGCTGCGGCGGGACCCGCGGATGGCGCTCTGGTCGACGACGACGACCCCCTCGCGACCGACGACCGAGCCGTGGACCAGCGAGCTCTTGCCCGAGCCGGCCACGCCGGTGAGCACGCACAGCACGCCGAGCGGGATGTCGACGTCGACGTCCTTGAGGTTGTGGGCCGACGCGCCGCGGACCTCGAGCGCGCCGGTCGGCTGCCGCACCGTGTCCTTGAGCGTCGCCCGGTCGTCGAGGTGGCGCCCCGTGACGGTGTCGCTCGCGCGCAGGCCCTCGACGTCGCCCTGGAAGCAGATGGTGCCGCCCGCGGTGCCCGCGCCCGGGCCGAGGTCGACCACGTGGTCGGCGATCGCGATGGTCTCGGGCTTGTGCTCCACGACGAGCACCGTGTTGCCCTTGTCCCGCAGCTGGAGCAGGAGCGTGTTCATCCGCTGGATGTCGTGCGGGTGCAGGCCGATCGTCGGCTCGTCGAAGACGTAGGTGACGTCGGTGAGGGACGAGCCGAGGTGGCGGATCATCTTGGTGCGCTGCGCCTCGCCGCCCGAGAGCGTGCCGGACGGGCGCTCGAGGGAGAGGTAGCCGAGCCCGATCTCGGTGAACGAGTCGAGCAGGTGCTGCAGACCGGCGAGCAGCGGGGCGACCGAGGGCTCGTCGAGCTCACGCACCCAGGCGGCCAGGTCGCTGATCTGCATCGAGCAGAGGTCGGCGATGTTCTTGCCGCGGATCTTCGAGGCCAGCGCCTCCTGGGTCAGGCGCGTGCCGCCGCACTCGGGGCACGTCGTGAACGTCACCACGCGCTCGACGAACGCCCGGATGTGCGGCTGGAGCGCGTCGATGTCCTTGGACAGGTAGGACTTCCGGATGCTCGGGATGAGCCCCGAGTAGGTGAGGTTGATGCCCTCGACCTTGATCTTCGTCGGCTCCTTGTGGAGCAGGTCGTGCAGCTCGCGCTTGCCGTACTTGCCGATCGGCTTGTCGGGGTCGAAGAAGCCCGAGGCCCGGTAGATGCGGCCGGTCCAGCCGTCGATGCTGTAGCCCGGCACGCGGATGGCGCCCTCGTTGAGCGACTTCGTCTCGTCGTAGAGCTCGGACAGGTCGAAGTCGTTGACCGAGCCCATGCCCTCGCAGCGCGGGCACATGCCGCCGAGGCGGTTGAACGTGACCTTCTCGGCCCGGGTCTTGCCCTCGCCGCGGTCGACCGTGATCGCACCGCTCGCGCTCACGGACGGCATGTTGAACGAGTAGGCGTTCGGGGAGCCGATGTGGGGGTCCCCGAGGCGGCTGTAGAGGATGCGGAGCATCGCGTTGGCGTCCGTCGCCGTGCCCACGGTCGAGCGCGGGTTGGCACCCATGCGCTCCTGGTCGACGATGATCGCCGTGGTCAGCCCCTCGAGCCGGTCGACCTCGGGCCGCGCGAGCGAGGGCATGAAGCCCTGGAGGAACGCGCTGTAGGTCTCGTTGATGAGACGCCGCGACTCGGCCGCGATGGTGCCGAAGACGAGCGAGCTCTTGCCCGAGCCGGAGACCCCCGTGAACACCGTGAGGCGGCGCTTCGGGATGTCGACGCTGACGTCCTGGAGGTTGTTCTCACGCGCCCCCAGCACCCGGATGAGGTCGTGGGTGTCGGCCGCGTGGGACTCGGTCGCGGTCGACGGCTGCTCCGGCTTGGTGGCGATGCTCATCGGGTCTCCATCCGTGACGCGGCAGGCGTGGACGACGACGTCCACGGGGCCACGCTAGCGGCGCCCCCCGACATGCCCGCTTCTCTATTCGTGACGACCCTCGGCGGGCACCGGACGACCCTCGCCGACGCGCCGCGCGCGCATGCCGTCCATCGCCAGCTCGACCACCGCCCGCACGACGTCGTCGTGGGCATCGCGACCCTCGCCGTCGCCGCGCGCCCCCGGCCGGTACCACTCGGTGATCGAGTTCACCATGCCGAAGAGCAGCCGGGTGACCAGGCGCGGGTCGACGTCGTCGCGGATCTCCCCCGCGTCCATGGCCTCGCGGACCAGGTCGGCCAGGCGCGCGTCGAAGGCCCGCCGCCGCGCGACGGCCTCGCGCTCGACCGCGGTGTTCCCCCGCACGCGCAGCAGGAGCGTCACGTACGGCAGCTCGGCGACGAGGATCTCCGTCGTCCGGCGGACCACCCGCTCGAGCCGGGCCACGGCACCGCCGTCGACCTGGCCGAGCTCCTCGAAGACGCCGTCGAGCGCGTCGAGCGCGCGGCTCACCGCGAGCCGCAGGAGCTCCTCCTTGCCGCTGACGTGGTGGTAGAACGCCGACTTGGTCAGGCCGCTCGCGCGCGCGAGGTCCGCCATGCTCGCGGCCTCGTACCCGCGCTCGATGAAGACGCGGGCCACGACCGCGACGAGGTCGTCCTGCGAGTACCGCGCGGGCCGGCCCACCGGCCGCGCGCCGCCGGACGTCGACGTCGTGCGCGCCGGGGCACGGGGCTCGACCGACCGCGTTGACATGGTCCGAGTCTGCCCTATCGTTGATAACGAACGTTCGTTCAGGAATCACCTGTCCAGGGACCTCGGTCCCCCAGGCGGAGGTCGACGATGACCCACGAGGACGCAGCGGCGACGCTCGACCCGGCGCTCGAGGCCGAGCTGCAGGCGCGCTTCGACCGCATGATCGCGGCCGAGGAGCGCATCGAGCCTCGTGACTGGATGCCCGAGGGCTACCGCCGCACGCTCGTGCGCCAGATCGCCCAGCACGCGCACTCGGAGATCATCGGCATGCAGCCCGAGGGCAACTGGATCACGCGCGCCCCGAGCCTGCGCCGCAAGGCGATCCTCCTGGCCAAGGTGCAGGACGAGGCGGGGCACGGCCTCTACCTCTACGCGGCGGCCGAGACGCTCGGCGTCGACCGCGAGGACCTGCTCGACCTGCTGCACACGGGCCGGCAGAAGTACTCCAGCATCTTCAACTACCCCACGCTGACCTGGGCGGACATGGGTGCGATCGGCTGGCTCGTCGACGGCGCCGCGATCATGAACCAGGTCCCGCTGTGCCGCTGCTCCTACGGCCCGTACGGCCGCGCGATGGTCCGGATCTGCAAGGAGGAGTCCTTCCACCAGCGGCAGGGCTTCGAGATCCTCCACACCCTCTCCCACGGCACGCCCGAGCAGAAGGCGATGGCCCAGGACGCGGTCGACCGGTTCTGGTGGCCGTCGCTCATGATGTTCGGCCCTCCCGACGCCGACTCGCCGCACTCGGCGCAGTCGATGGCGTGGGGCATCAAGCGGTTCGGCAACGACGAGCTGCGCCAGCGCTTCGTCGACATGATCGCGCCCCAGGCGCAGGTGCTCGGGCTCACGCTCCCCGACCCGGACCTGCGCTGGGACGAGGAGAGCGGCCACTGGCGGTTCGGCGCGATCGACTGGTCCGAGCTGGACCGCGTCATCCGCGGCGACGGCCCGTGCAACGCGCAGCGCATGGAGCGCCGCCGGACGGCGCACGAGGAGGGCGCGTGGGTGCGCGAGTCGGCCATGGCGTACGCGGCCAAGCACGCGGCGCCGTCGGCCGAGGCGCAGCCGGCCGAGGTGGCGGCATGACCGCGGGCAGCACCCGCAGCACGGCCACGACCGCGCGGACGCCGCACGGCTGGCCGCTGTGGGAGGTGTTCGTGCGCGCGCGCCGGGGGCTGTCCCACCAACACGCCGGCAGCCTGCACGCGCCCGACGCCGAGATGGCGCTGCGCAACGCGCGCGACGTCTACACGCGCCGGGGGGAGGGCGTGTCGATCTGGGTCGTCCGCTCGAGCGACGTCGTCGCGTCGAGCCCCGACGAGAAGGACCCGTTCTTCGACCCCGCGCTCGACAAGGTCTACCGGCACCCCACCTTCTACGCGGTGCCCGAGGGGGTCGAGCACCTGTGACCGCGCCGACCAGCCCCACCACCACCACGGCAGGAAGCCTCGACGTCGCGGGCGTCAGCCGCAGCGCGGCACCCGCGCGCCCGACGGCTGCCGAGGCGCCGCTCGTCTCCTACCTGCTCGGCCTGGGCGACGACGCGCTCGTCCTCGCGCAGCGCCTCGGCGCCTGGGTCACGCGCGCGCCGCAGATCGAGGAGGACATCGCGCTCGGCAACATCGCGCTCGACCTGCTCGGCCAGGCGCGCACGCTCCTCACCTACGCGGGAGAGGTCGAGGGAACCGGCCGCGACGAGGACGCGCTCGCGTTCCTGCGCGACGAGCGGGACTTCCGCAACGTGTGGCTCGTCGAGATCCCGAACGGCGACTTCGCAGTGACCATGGCGCGGCAGCTGCTGTTCTCGGCGTACCAGTGCGAGCTCTACGCGGGCCTCCTGGCGAGCGCCGACGCGACCCTCGCCGGCCTCGCGGCGAAGGCCGTCAAGGAGGTCCGCTACCACCGCGACCACGCGACGCAGTGGGTGCTGCGCCTCGGCGACGGGACGCCCGAGGCGCACGTGCGCATGCAGGCGGCGCTGGAGCGGACGTGGCCCTACGTCGACGAGCTGTTCGACCACGACGACGCCGCGGCCGCGCTCCCCGGCGTCGCGGTCGACCCGGCGTCGCTGCGGCCGGCCTGGTCGGCGTACGTCGAGGACGTCGTCGGGCGCGCGACGCTCGCCGTGCCGCAGCCGACGTGGCGCTCGCGCGGGGGCCGCGTCGGCCTGCACAGCGAGCACCTCGGGCACCTGCTGCCCGAGATGCAGCACCTGCACCGGGCGCACCCGGGGGCGACGTGGTGACCGCGACCCGGAGTCGCGAGGCGCGCGAGGCGCCCGGGACCCAGAAGACACAGCGCGTCACCGCGGCAGACGTCGTCCGGCTGCGCGCGGTCGCGGGCGAGGTGCCGGACCCCGAGATCCCCGTGCTGACGCTCGACGACCTCGGCATCGTGCGCGACCTCGCCGTGGCCGCCGAGGGCCGGGTCGAGGTCATTCTGACCCCGACGTACACCGGCTGCCCCGCGACCGCAGTCATCGCCGCCGACGTCGAGCGCGCTCTGCATGCGGCCGGGGCCGACGTCGTCGTCGTGCGGACCGTCCTCGCCCCGGCCTGGACGACCGACTGGATGAGCGACGCGGGCCGGGAGAAGCTGCGCGCGTACGGGATCGCCCCGCCCGGCGCGTGCGGGGACGCGCTCGCCGACGGCGCCGCGGGCGGCCGCCGACCGGTCGCGCTCGCGCTCACCGCGCGCTGCCCGCGGTGCGGGTCGACGCGCACGCGCGAGATCAGCCGGTTCGGCTCGACGCCGTGCAAGGCGCTGTGGTCCTGCCGCGACTGCGCGGAGCCGTTCGACTCCTTCAAGGCGATCTGATGAGCGCCGCCACCGAGGCCACGACCGACGACACGGCACCCCTCGACGCAGTCACCGGAGACGCAGCCGCCGCCGACGCGGCCGCGGCCGCCGCCGTCGCCGTCGCCGCGACGGGCAGCCCGCGCCGGCACGCGGTGTTCCACCGCCTCCGCGTCGCCGCGGTCGAGCCGCTGACCGACGACGCCGTCGCGGTGACGTTCGACGTCCCGCCGGACCTGCGGCCCGAGTTCCGCTTCCGTGCCGGTCAGCACCTCACCGTCCGGGCGCCGGCGATCGAGGGCGACGTCCGGCGCAACTACTCGATCTGCGCACCGGCGACGGGCGACCGGCTGCGGATCGGGGTCAAGCGCGTGCCGGGCGGCGCGTTCTCGACGTACGTGACCGAGCAGCTCGCGCCCGGTGACGAGCTCGAGGTCATGACGCCGACGGGCACGTTCTGCCCCGACCTCGACCCGGGGAGCGCACGCCGCTACGTCGCGGTCGCCGCCGGCTCCGGGATCACGCCCGTCCTGTCGATCCTCGCGACGGCGCTCGAGGTCGAGCCGGCGAGCACGGCGGCGCTCGTGCTCGTCAACCGCCGCGCCTCGACGATCATGTTCCTCGAGGAGCTCGAGGACCTCAAGGACACCTACCCCGACCGCTTCCAGCTGCTGCACGTGCTGCACGAGGAGGCGTCCGAGGTCGAGCTGCTCTCCGGGCGGCTCGACGTCGACCGGCTGCACCGCATCCTCGACGCCCTCGTCCCCCCGCAGGACGTCGACGCGTGGTTCCTGTGCGGACCGCTCGCGCTGACCGAGTCGGTGCGCGGCGCGCTGCTCGAGCGCGGGGTCGAGGCCGGCCGCGTGCACCGCGAGCTGTTCTTCGTGGGCGACGCGCCGGCACCGCGCCGGCCGCGCCCCGTCGACCCGCGCCCGACGGCCGGCGCCGAGGTCACCGTGCTGCTCGACGGGCGCTCGACGACGTTCCGGCTGCCGCGCGACGGCGTCCCCGTGCTCGAGGCGACGCTCGCGGCGCGTCCCGACGCGCCCTTCGCGTGCAAGAACGGCGTGTGCGGCACGTGCCGAGCGCACGTCGTCGAGGGCGCGGTCGAGATGGACACCAACTACGCGCTCGAGCCCGAGGAGCTCGAGCGCGGCGTCGTCCTCACCTGCCAGGCGCACCCCGTGACCGACCGGCTCGTCGTGGACTACGACCGGTGAGCGGCCTCGTCGTCACCGAGCGGCGCGGCGACGGCGCCGTGCTGCTCGTCGGGCTCGCGCGGCCGGCCAAGCACAACGCGCTGGACCAGGCGATGGTCGACGAGCTGCACGCCGTCCTCGCGGACGCGCGGCGCGAGCCCTGCGTCGTCGTCGTGCACTCGGTGACTCCCGGGATCTTCGCGGCCGGCGCCGACATCGCCGAGCTGCTCGAGCGCGACGCCGCCGACGCGCGCCGCGGCATCAACGCGACGCTGTTCGACGAGCTCGAGCACCACCCGTGGCCGACCGTCGCGGCCGTCGACGGGCCGGCGCTCGGCGGCGGCTGCGAGCTCGCGCTCGCGTGCGACCTGCGCGTCGCCTCGC
>NZ_JACVQL010000118.1 GCF_019733465.1 Actinotalea ferrariae
GCTCGCGCGTGCGCTGACGGCCGCCGAGCGCCTCGCCGTGTGGGACGCCGACCGCCGCGCGGACGAGGCCCTCACGCGGTTCGGGGCGCCGCGGGACACGGACCGGCGGCTCGCCGAGCTGTCCGTCGGCGAGCGGTACCGGGCGCGGCTCGCGTGCCGCATCGCGCAGCGGCCCGACGTCCTGCTGCTGGACGAGCCGACGAACCACCTCGACGTCGACGGCATCGAGCACCTCACCGAGGAGCTGCGCCGCTGGCCCGGGGTCGTGGTCATCGTCACGCACGACCGCCGCCTCCTCGACGACGTGATGACGGCGATCCTCGACCTGGACCCGTCCGTCGACGGACGGCCGACCCTCTACGGCGAGTCGAGCTACGCGACGTACCGGTTCCAGCGCTCGCAGGCGCTGCGGCGGTGGCGGGCGCGGTACGCCGCCGAGCGCAAGCGCGCCGCGACCCTGGCGGAGCGGCTGGACGAGGCCTACGAGGGCCTCTCGGACGAGTGGCGGCCGCCCAAGGGATCGGCCAGGCACGGCAGGGCGACGCGGGCGCGGATCCACGTCAAGGCGGCGGACCGCCTGGTGCAGCGGCTCGAGGCGAGCGCGGTGGAGGTCCCCGTCCCGCCGCTCGAGCTCTCCTTCCCCGACCTGCCGGCCCTGCCCCCGGGCGCGGACGGCTCGCGCTCCCTCCTGGAGGTCCGGGGCGTGCACGTCCCCGGACGCCTCGACCTGCCGGGCGTGCGCGTGGACCTGCCGCCGTGCGGCCGGCTGCTCGTCACGGGCCCCAACGGCGCCGGCAAGTCGACCCTCCTCGGCGTGCTCGCCGGCGCCGTGCCGTCCGTCCGGGGCGTCCGGCACGTCGCCCCCGGCGTCCGGCTCGGGCTGCTGGGCCAGGACGACGACGCCGACGTCGTGCCGCCCGCGCAGGACGGGGGTCCGGTGACGGGCTTCGAGGTGTACGCGGCGCACGCGCTGGCGCTGCTCGAGGCGGGTGCCCTCGACCCCGAGCGGCTCGTCCCCGTGGCGTCGCTGGGACTCCTGACCGAGGAGGACCTGGACCGCCCGCTGGCGGAGCTCTCGGTCGGTCAGCGGCGACGGTTCGCCCTCGCCCGGGCGCTGCTCGCGGCGCCGCACGTGCTGCTGCTCGACGAGCCGACCAACCACCTGTCCGTCGCGCTCGTCGACGAGCTCACGCAGGCGCTGCTGTCGACCAGCGCGGCGGTCGTCGTCGCGACGCACGACCGCGCGCTGCGGCGTGACCTGGCCGGCTGGCCCGAGCTCGCCCTCTGAGCGCGCGGGTCAGGGCAGGCGGCCCACGTGCGCCATCGCCTGGCGCAGCAGGTAGCCGTGGCCGCCGGTCATCTCGACCTGGACCTGCTCGCCGCAGGCCTCCTCGGGCGTGAGCCACGCGAGGTCCAGCGCGTCCTGCTGCGGCTGGCAGTCGCCCGAGACCGGCACCACGTACGCGAGCGAGACGGCGTGCTGGCGGGGGTCGTGGTACGGCGTGACGCCGGGCGTCGGGAAGTACTCCGCGACCGTGAACGGCTGCGGCGCCGCAGGGATCTGCGGCAGGGCGACCGGCCCCAGATCCTTCTCGAGGTGTCGCAGCAGCGCGTCGCGCACGCGCTCGTGGTACATCACGCGCCCCGAGACGAGGGCGCGGGTCATCACGCCGGCGCCGTTGACCCGCAGGAGGAGGCCCACGGCGACGACGTCGCCGCTGTCGTCCACGCGCACCGGCACCGCGTCCACGTACAGCAGGGGCAGCCGCGAGCGCGCCGTCGCGAGCTCGCGCGCGCTCAGCCAGCCGTCCGGCCGGGGGTCCTCGGGGTAGTCGGCGGTCTCCGTCACGACCGGCAGCCTATTGCGCGGGGAGCAGGGCCCGCGAAGCGCACGGGGCCGGCGACGGGAGGCGGCGGGGCGCCACCGCGGGCCGACGGCGGTGAGCCGGGCGGAATATCACCCGGCCGCGTGCGTTGACGAGGGTGACGACGAACGAGAGGAACACCATGGCGACCGTCGAGCTGACCGAGTCCGACTTCGAGAAGACCGTCACGAGCAACGACATCGTGCTCGTCGACTTCTGGGCCTCCTGGTGCGGTCCGTGCCGCCAGTTCGCCCCCGTCTTCGAGGAGTCGGCCGGCGAGCACCCCGACGTGGTCCACGCCAAGGTCGACACCGAGGCGGAGCAGGGCCTCGCGGCCGCGGCGAACATCACCTCGATCCCGACGCTCATGGCGTTCCGCGACGGCATCCTGGTCTTCAACCAGGCCGGCGCCCTGCCCAAGCAGTCGCTCGAGCAGGTGGTCCAGGCGGTCAAGAGCCTGGACATGGACGCGGTCCGGGCGGAGCTCGCGGAGCAGGCCAAGGCCCACGAGGCCGAGCACGAGCACGCGCACGACCACCAGCACTGACCTACGGAGCCCGCTCGGCGGGTGGACGACACAGGAGGGCGCGGGCGACCGCGCCCTCCTGGCGTGTCCGGGTGCTCGCATGCGCGTGTGCTCGACGGAGCGCTCAGCGGGCGAGGAACGCCGTGAGGGCGGCCGCGAGCTCGTCGGGCGCCTCCTCGGCCATGTGGTGACCGCTCGTCACCGGGGCCCCGCTGACGTCGTCGGCCCACTCCCGCCACACCTGCCGCGGGTCCCCGTAGAGCGTCGCCATGTCGTCGAGCGTCGACCACAGGACGAGGACGGGGCAGCGCAGCCGCCGTCCTGAGGCCCGGTCGGCGTCGTCCGCGGCCCGGTCGACGCCGAGCCCCGCGCGGTAGTCCTCGCACATGGCGTGGACCGTCGCCGGGTCGGCGACCGCGGCCATGAGGTCGGCGTGGTTCTCGGCGCCCATGAGCGCGGGGTCGGCCTGCAGGGCGTACCAGCCGGCCGGGTCGCGGAGGATGACGTCCTCGGCCGGCCGCACCGTCTGCCCCAGCCAGAACCAGTGCCACCACAGCTGCGCGAAGCGCGCGTCGGCCCGCAGGAGCGCCGCGCCGATGGGCACGGCGTCCAGGACCGCCAGCCGGGTCACGCGGTCCGGGTGGTCGGCGGCGAGCCGGTGGGCGACGTAGGCGCCGCGGTCGTGCCCGACGACGGCGAACCGCTCGTGCCCGAGCAGGTCCATGAGGGCGACGACGTCGCCCGCCATCGCGCGCTTGGAGTAGGGACGGTGCTCGTCGTCCGACGGCGGCGCCGACGAGCCCCCGTAGCCGCGCAGGTCCGGGCACACGACGGTCCAGCGGGTCGCGAGCAGCGGCGCCACGCGGTGCCAGGTCGTGTGGGTGCGCGGGTGACCGTGCAGGAGGACGACCGGCTCGCCCACGCCCCCGGTGCGGTAGCGCACGACGACGTCGCCCACGGCCGCCGTCGCCAGCTCGAAGCCCTCGAGCACCCCTGCCTCCTCCGACCGCAGCCCGCCGTCCCGACCCGACCATGGTCGAGGAGGGGCTGCCGCACGGCATCCCGGGTGCGGCTTCGGCCCGGATCGCTCATGCTCGGACGGACGACGACGGACGACGGACGCCCGGCAGGGCGAGAGGGCGGGGTGACGTGAGGTTCGCCGCCGACCTCGGCCGGGTCCCCGCCTGTCGTCACTGGGCCGTCGAGCTCGCGCGTGCCGAGGGCGCGTCCGAGCACGCGCTGCGCCTCGTGGCGCTCCTGACCACCGAGGCCGCGACGAACGCGGTGCGGCACGGCCCGCCCGGGGGCGAGGTGCGGCTGGAGCTCGTGCGCCGTGGCGACCGGGTCCGCATCTCGGTGCGCGACGCCTCGCCCTCGCTGCCGGTGGTCAAGCACGTCGAGCCGAGCTCGCCGGGCGGGCGCGGGGTCATGCTCATCGACGTGCTCTCGGGCGACTGGGGTGTCGAGCAGGAGTCCGGCGGCACCAAGACCGTGTGGTTCGAGGTGCCGCTCGCCGCCGAGGGCCCGGACCTCGGCTGACCGAGGGTGCGCGAGGCGGGAGTCGAACCCGCACGCCCGAGGGCACCAGGACCTAAACCTGGCGCGTCTGCCGATTTCGCCACTCGCGCTCGGGCCGAGCCTAGGGTCAGTCGAGCCCCAGGTCCCGCCGCAGCTTGGCGACGTGGCCCGTCGCCTTGACGTTGTACTGCGCGAGCTCGACCGTGCCGTCCGCCCCGACGACGACGGTGGACCGGATGACGCCCTCCACGGTCTTGCCGTACAGCTTCTTCTCGCCGTAGGCGCCGTAGGCGTCGAGCACCGCCCGGTCGGGGTCGGAGCCCAGCGGGTACGTCAGCGCGGCCGACTCGGTGAACTCGGCGAGACGCGGCACCGGGTCGGGGGAGACGCCGAGGACGGTGTAGCCGGCTGCCTGCAGGGAGCCGAGCGAGTCCCGGAAGTCGCACGCCTGCGTGGTGCAGCCGGGCGTCATGGCGGCGGGGAAGAAGAAGATCACGACGCGGGTGCCGCGCTGCTCGGAGAGCGTGAAGCGGCCGCCGTCGGCGGTGGGCACGGTGAAGTCGGGTGCGGCGTCACCGACGGACAGGCGGGGCATGGTCCTCCTCGGGGTGGGCCGCCCAATGTACCGTCGGCGACGTGACATCCCCGGTCCCGTCCGACCCTCCGCGCCCGCCCGTCCGGATGCTGCACGACCGCGTGCTCGTCCGTCTCGACGCCGAGTCCGCCGAACGCCTCTCCACGTCCGGCATCGTGATCCCGGCCACCGCGACCATGGGCAAGCGGCTCGCCTGGGGCCTCGTGGTCGCGACCGGCCAGCACGTGCGCCAGGTCGCCCACGGCGACCGGGTCCTGTTCGACCCGGAGGACCGGGCGGAGGTGGAGCTGGCCGGCGTCGACTACCTCCTGCTGCGGGAGCGGGACATCCACGGGGTCGCGGAGCCGGAGACCGGCGGCGAGGGCACCGGCCTCTACCTCTGAGCGCCTCGACCCGGCGAGGTCCGGGCACCGGGAGTGCCCAGGGCCCCGACCACGGCCGCGCACGACCTCGTCCCGCGCCGGCCCGCCCGTGACCAGGCACCGCGCCGCGCGGCGGACGTGTGAATTCCGTGCGACCCGTTGCGTGCGGCGTCCGCAGGTGGTGTTGTGTGACGGTTGGGCACAGCGAGGGGAGGGTCGGGCGATGGGTCTGGAGACCGAAGTGGGCAACGACGAGGCAGTGACCGGGCTCGAGCCCGAGCCGGCGGCCGTCGAGGCCGTCGAGCAGGCGGACACCGAGGCGTCGACCGAGGTGATGAGCCTCCTCGCCGAGGGCGTCCCGCTCGCCCTCCTGGCGGACCTCGCCAACCCGGACGGCCCGGCGTCGCCCGCGATCCTCGAGGACGAGGGCCTGCCCGAGGTCGCGTGGTGGGACGAGGAGCACGGTGCCCCGGAGCACGAGGCCGCGCCGCAGGACGCCGACGGCGGCGAGGCGCAGGCCTGAGCGGCTGAGGGCAGCCACCGCGCCGCGGAGCCGCTGACCAGCGGTTTCGCGTCTCCGCATGCTCGGTGCTAACCTCGTGCACCGCGCGCCATTAGCTCAATTGGCAGAGCAGCTGACTCTTAATCAGCGGGTTCGGGGTTCGAGTCCCTGATGGCGCACACGTCGGAAGGCCGGGTCCCCTCGCGGGGCCCGGCCTTCGTCGTTCCTCGCGCTACCCCTCCTCGGCCTGCGACTCCCCGAGGGGCAGCAGCTGGTCGACGCCCGTGATCGTGAGGAGCTCCCGGAGCATCCACGGCGCGTTGTCGAGGCGCACCGGGTAGCCGTTGGCCTCCGCGTCACGCGCGAGCCGCACGAGGATGGACATCCCCGTCGAGTCGATGAAGGTCACGTCGCGTGCGTCGATGACCACGGGCAGGGCGCGCTGGGCGACCGTCTGGCACAGCTCGCTCACCGAGCGACGTACCGAGAGGTCGATCTCGCCCCAGGCTCGGACGACGGATCGGTCGGGCTCCGCGACCAGAGCCATGCCCGACATCTCGTCGTCCTGGGTCTGTGCTCCCGCCATGAGAGTCCCTTCTCGTGTGCAGCCCTCCTCAGGATCAAACCGCACACCGGCCCCGTTGGCACTGCGGCAGCGCTCCCACATGTGCGGCGCGGCCGGGGCGCGCAGCGCGCCCCCGGGTGGCGCCCAGCCCACGTCGGCGGTCGGGCCGCGCCGCGGACCGTACAGTGACCGGGTGAAGATCGCCCTCGCCACCTGTGCCGCCCTCCCCACCCTCGACGCCGAGGAGAGCCCCCTGCTGGGCGAGCTCGAGCGGCGGGGCGTCGACGTCGAGGCGGCCGTCTGGGACGACCCCGCCGTGGACTGGGCGGCCTACGACCTCGTCGTCATCCGGTCCACGTGGGACTACGCGACGCGCCAGGCGGAGTTCGTGGCCTGGGCGGACCGCGTGGAGTCCGTCACCACCCTGGTGAACCCCGCGCCCGTGGTGCGCTGGAACACGGACAAGCACTACCTGGCCGAGCTGGAGCGGGCCGGCGTGCCGATCGTGCCCACGATGTGGCTCGAGCCCGAGCGTCACCTGTCGTCGCGCGCGCTGCACACGCGGTTCCCGGCCCACGGCGACTTCGTCATCAAGCCGGCCGTCTCCGCCGGGTCCGTGGACACCGGGCGGTACACCGCGATCGACGCAGGCTCCCGCGGGCTGGCCATCGCGCACGCCCGGCGGCTCCTCGAGGCCGGGCGCACCGTGATGGTGCAGCGCTACCTCACGAGCGTGGACACCGTGGGCGAGCGCGCGCACATCTTCATCTCGGGCGAGTACTCGCACAGCGTCCGCAAGGGCGCGATGCTCACGGGTCCCGACCTGGGCGGGACGGGCCTCTACAAGGAGGAGCGGATGAGCCGCGTGGAGGCGTCCGACGTCGAGCTCGACATGGCGCGTCACGTCATCGCCACGGCGACCGGCCTGCTCGCGCAGTCCGGAGGCGACCTCCCGTCGCAGCCGTTCCTGTACGCGCGCGTGGACCTCGTGAGCGGCGACGACGACCAGCCGGTCCTCATGGAGCTCGAGACGGTCGAGCCGTCGCTCTTCATGAGCCTGGGCGACGGCGCCGTCGAGCGGTTCGCGACGGCGATCCTCGAGCGTGTGCCCGGAGCACCCGCCGCGACTGTGTAGACTTCTCGCCGGTCCGTGACCGCCGCGCGAGCGGCCGGTACGGGGCCGTGGTGGCTATAGCTCAGTTGGTAGAGCACCTGGTTGTGGTCCAGGGGGTCGCGGGTTCAAGTCCCGTTAGCCACCCCACCGTCCTGAGACGTCGAACGGCACCTGGCATCGCGCCAGGTGCCGTTCGTGCTCCAGGGACGTCCCCGCTCGGCCGCGGTCAGGGGGCGGGCGCGGAGCGGCGCACGCTCGTCGCCGCGATGTCGGCGGCGATCTGCTTCGCGGTCGCCGAGTCGGGTCCCGGCTGGGGCACGAGCATCGCGGCACGGTAGTAGCGCAGCTCGTCGATGCTCTCGAGGATGTCGGCGAGCGCACGGTGGCCGCCGGTCTTCGCCGGCGAGGCGAAGTAGATCCGCGGGTACCACCGGCGTGCGAGCTCCTTGACGGAGGAGACGTCGATCACCCGGTAGTGCAGGTGGTCGACGAGCTCGCGCATGTCACGGTCGAGGAAGGTCTTGTCCGTGCCGACGGAGTTGCCCGCGAGCGGTGCCTTGCGGGCCTCGGGCACCCACTCCTTGATGTACGCGAGGACCTGCTGCTCGGCCTCCTCGAGCGTCACGCCGTCGGCGAGCACGTCGAGCAGCCCGGACGTCGTGTGCATGTCCCGGACGAAGGGCTCCATCTGCTCGAGCGCACCCGCGGGCGGCGCGACGACGACGTCGACGCCGTCACCCAGGACGTTCAGCTCGGAGTCGGTCACGACGGCGGCGACCTCGATGAGCGCGTCGCGCTCGAGGTCGAGACCGGTCATCTCGCAGTCGATCCAGACGATCCGGTCGTTCGGCGCAGCAGGGCTCACGCGGTCACTGTACGGGTTCCCCGTTGCGGGGAGCCGGTGGTCCACCGGCGGCGGGCCCGCCCGGCGGGGGCGGGGCCGGGTCGGTGGGCGGACGTCCGGGGAGCGTCCCGGCGAGCCACGCGCCGACGCCGACGGCGGCGGCCGCGGC
>NZ_JACVQL010000119.1 GCF_019733465.1 Actinotalea ferrariae
ACCTCGTGGCCGGCGTCGAGACCGCGGGCCTCCTCGCCCCGATCGCGCAGGCGGTCGACGACGCGCGCGGCCCGCTCGGCGAGGCGGCTGGCGTCCTCGAGCGCGCGGACCAGGCCGCGACGCTCGTGCCGCCGATGCTCGGAGCCGACGGCCCGCGCACGTACCTCGTGCTCGTGCTCAACCCCGCGGAGCTGCGCAGCGGCGGCGGCATCGTCGGGTCCGTCGCGGTGCTGGACGCCGACGGCGGCCGCCTCGCGCTCGGCGACCGCCTCGCGAGCCGGACGCTGCCGAACGCGGGCGACGTCGACCCGGTGCTCGGTGCGGACGAGGTCGCCGTCCACGGCGACCGGCTCGGCAGCATCATGCAGAACGTCACGATGACCCCCGACTTCCCGCGCGCGGCCGAGCTCGCCATCGAGCACTGGGAGGCGGCGGGCGGCGCCCCGGTGGACGGCGTGCTCGCGGTCGAGCCCGTCGCGCTGTCGTACCTGCTGGGTGTGACGGGGCCCGTGACCGCACCCGACGGCACGGTCCTGGACGCCGACGGCGCCGTGCGGGCCCTGCTCCACGACGCCTATGTGCGCTACCCCGAGCAGGACGCGACCGACACGTTCTTCGCCGACGCGGCCGCCGAGGTGTTCGCCACGATGGTGACGGCCCCGGGCGACGCGCCGGGCCTGGTCCAGGCCTTCGGCCGGTCGGTCGGCGAGCGACGGGTCGCCCTGTGGTCCGCCCACGCCGACGAGCAGGAGGTCCTCGGCGCGACCCCGCTCGGCAGCGCGTTCTTCGGCGCCACCGCGGCCGACCAGGCCGGGGTCTTCCTCGACGACGGGACGGGCACGAAGCTCGACTACTTCCTCGACATGGACGTCACCGTGAGCTGCGCGGACCCCGTCCCCGGGCAGGGCGTGCGCGCGGTGCTCGTCGTCGACCTCACGTCCCACGTCCCCGCCGACGTCACGGCGCTGCCTACCTACATGGCGACCGACGAGCACGGTGAGCCGTCGCTGGGCGTCATGCACACCAACCTCACCTTCTACAGCCCCGCCGGTGGCCGGGTCACCGAGATCCGCAGCGACGGCACGGCGGTCGGGGCGCGTCGCGCCACCGAGGCCGGCCGCGACGCGGCGGTCCTCACGTCCACCCTCGCGCCGGGTGGCACGGCACGGTACGAGGCGGTCGTGGAGCTCCCCGACGGTCTGTCGACGCTCGGTGCGTGGCGCACCCCGGGCCTGGAGGGAGCGGGCACCGTGGCGCCCACCAGCTGTCAGAGCTGACTGCCCGCGAGGGCTCGACGGCCGACTCAGGGGACCGGCCGTCCACCGTCACCCGATCGATGCGCGACATCGTGCGCGGGTGGTGACATGATGACCCGAGATGTCCGATATGCCCGGCCCCCCGACGGGCGGATCGGCGAGAGGGAGAGACTGAGATGAAGCGATTCTGGCGTTCCGCAGCGGCGCTGCTGCTCGCGCTCGCAGGAGCACTGACCATGGCCGGCACGGCGAACGCCGTGATCGCCGACTGCGAGCCCGGCTCCGGGTACTCGGCGCAGGGGGTGTGCTCGCTGACCGTCGACGCGACGCCCGTCTGCACCGGCTCGGGCACGCCGCAGCTCGAGTACGTGGCCACCGCGCAGGGCACGACTGCGAGCGCCATGACCCTGACGTGGGTCAACCCGACCGGCCCCGACGTCGTCCAGACCGGTCTGCCGCTCACCGGCTCGGTGGCGTGGCCGTCGGGCAGCTGGGCGGACGGCTCGGTCGAGGTGGTCTTCGACGTGAACCCGACGGCCGTCGTGACGGTCGCGCACCCGTCCGGTGCCGCGTGCGTCACCGGGGTCTCCCAGGTGCTCAGCGCGACCGGCTCGGACACGATGCCGCTCGTCGCCGGCTCCGCCGCGCTGGTCGGCCTCGGCCTCGCGGTCGTCCTGGTCGCGCGCCGTCGCCGGTCGGACGCCCCGGTCTGACCGACCCGCACGACTCCCGGAGGCCTCCCGACCACGTCGGGGGGCCTCCGGCCGTCTCACCCGTGTCTCACCCGTGCGTCGGCGCCGGCGGACCCGGCCCGTCACCGCCGGTGGGCTCGCCCCGTCAGCGTCGATCGAGCCGCCCGGCCCGACCGGGCCCGTCAGCGCCCGTCAGCGCCGGTGGACGGAGCGCAGGCCGAGCGCGACGGCGACGCCGCCGATGACGATGAGCACGGGCACGAGCAGGAAGGCCTGGTGCGCGCCGAAGCTGTCGGCGAGCGTGCCGAGCAGGAACGGCGCCACGGCGACCGCCGCGCCGGTGCCGACGGACGCCCGGGCCTGGGCCTCGTCCGGCCGGCCGTCGGAGGCGCGGAGGGTGAGCGAGATCGTCAGGGGGTAGTGGGTCCCGTAGCCGAGGCCGGCCAGCACGAGGCCGGCGACGGCGAGCCACGGCGACGTCGCGAGCCAGAACAGGAGCCAGCCGGCGCCGGCGAGGGCGAATCCCACGAGCAGGATCTTCTCGGGCGCCTTGCGCGTCGAGAGCGGGCCGACGACGAGCCGCGAGAGCGTCATGCCGGCGACGAGCGCCGAGATGCTCGCGGCCGCGAGCGCCGGCGGTGCGTCGGTGCGCTGCGCGAGCAGGTCGGACGCCCAGAACGTCGTCGCGAACTCGATCGCGACGCCGCAGAGCATGGCGACCCAGAAGAACCAGAACGTGCCGCTGAAGCCGCGCGAGGGCGCGGTGGTCGAGCCGTCGGCGGCCGTCGCCACGGCCCGCGAGACGGAGCCGCGGCCCATGGCGCCGTCCACCTTGATCGGCAGCAGCAGGAGCGCCGCGGCGACCGCGAGGACGGCGACGAGGGCGACCGCCGGCCGCCACCCGAGACCCGAGCCGACGGCGGCGCCGAGCGCGAGCGGCGCGAGCAGGCCGACCATGGCGCCCATCGCGTTCGCCTCGGTGACGGCCGCGGGGCCCGCCGCACCGTTGTGCACCGAGAGCGCGGGCTGCGCCGCCGAGATCATGAGGTTGCCGCCGACGGCCGTGACGAGGCACGCGACGAGGGTCGCGGGCAGCGTCGCGCCCGTGAGCAGCAGCACGATGCCGGCGCACAGCACGACGCCGCCGAGGATCGCCTGGTTCTTGCGGCCGAAGCGGCGGGCGACGTGCGAGCTGACGAGGCCCGCGGCGATCGTGCCGCACGCCATCGCCGTGCCGTGCAGACCGGCCTGACCGCGCGTGATGCCCTGCTCGTCGGCGATGAGCGGCACGGCGGGGGAGAAGCCGTACAGGAACCAGCCCCACGTGATGAACGGCGCGTAGAGCGTCAGCGTGAGGCGGTCGCGCACGAGGCGCGGCCGCTCCGCCGCGGGCGCGCGGTCCGTGCTCACGCCAGCCGTTCGACGACGTGGTCGACGCACGCGGTGAGCGCCTGGACGTCGGCCGGGTCGACGGCGGGGAACATCGCGACGCGCAGCTGGTTGCGGCCGAGCTTGCGGTACGGCTCGACGTCGACGACGCCGTGCCGGCGCAGCACCCGGCACACGGCCGCGGCGTCGACGGCCGCGTCGAGGTCGACCGTCCCGACGACGGCGCTGCGCGCGGCCGGGTCGGCGACGAACGGCGTGGCCCACGCACGCTCCTCGGCCCACCGGTACAGGTGGCCCGACGACTCCGCGGTGCGCGCGACCGCCCAGGGGAGGCCTCCGTGGCCGAGCATCCAGTCGAGCTGCTCGGCGAGGAGCACGAGCGTCGCGATGGCCGGCGTGTTGAGCGTCTGGTCCTGCCGCGAGTTCGCCACCGCCGTCGTGAGCGAGAGGAACCGCGGGACCCAGCGCTCGCCCTCGAGGCGCTCGGCGCGCTCGACGGCGGCGGGCGAGAGCGCGGCGAGCCACAGGCCGCCGTCGGCCGCGAAGCTCTTCTGGGGCGCGAAGTAGTAGACGTCCGTCTGCGCGACGTCGACCGCGAGCCCGCCCGCCGCCGACGTCGCGTCGACGAGCACGAGGGCACGGTCGTCGAGGCCGGCGGGGCGCTCGACCGGCGCCGCGACGCCCGTCGAGGTCTCGTTCTGCGGCCACGCGTAGGTGTCCACCCCCGGCTGCGCAGCCGGGCGGACGAACGACCCCGGCTCGGCGGTCCGCACGTCGGGCTCGGCGAGGAAGGGGGCGCGCGCCACGGCGGTCGCGAAGCTCGTGCCGAACTCGCCGTAGGCGCACAGCTGGGCGCGGTCCTGGACGAGGCAGAAGGTGGCGAGGTCCCAGAACGCCGTGGAGCCGCCGTTCCCGAGCGCGATCTCGTAGCCGTCGGGCAGGGCGAACAGCTCGCCGAGGCCCTCGCGCACGCGCCGGACGAGGCCGCGCACGGGCGGCTGGCGGTGCGACGTGCCGAGCAGCGTGCGGCCGACGGCGGCCAGGGCGTCGACCTGCGCATCGCGCACCTTGGAGGGGCCGGATCCGAAGCGACCGTCGGCGGGGAGCAGGTGCGCGGGCAGCTCGATCCGGGTCTCGTCGGTCACCCGACGAACTCTAGGCGGCGCGGCACGGGCGCCGGCCGCGCGGCCGTGCGGGGGAGCGGGGTGAGACCGGGATGTGGACGCGCGCGGACGCCGGGTGGCCGCCCCGGACGGTGGCCCGGCGTGCTCGGCCGGACCCGTAACCTTGGGGCAGACCGCCGACCGAGGAGGACGCCCGCGTGAGCGACCTGATCGACACCACAGAGATGTACCTGCGGACCATCTACGAGCTCGCCGAGGAGGGGATCGTCCCCCTGCGTGCCCGGATCGCGGAGCGTCTCGGGCACTCGGGTCCCACGGTGTCCCAGACGGTCGCCCGCATGGAGCGCGACGGGCTCGTCGTCGTGAGCGGCGACCGCCACCTCGAGCTCACCGAGGCGGGTCACCTCAAGGCGACGCGCGTGATGCGCAAGCACCGCCTCGCCGAGCGCCTCCTCACCGACGTCATCGGGCTCGAGTGGTCGTTCGTCCACGACGAGGCGTGCCGCTGGGAGCACGTGATGAGCGACCGCGTCGAGCGCCGGCTCATCGAGCTGCTCGACCACCCGCAGCACTCGCCGTACGGCAACCCGATCCCGGGCCTCGCCGAGCTCGGCGAGGACGGGCCGGCCGAGGGCTTCCTCGACGGCGTCGTGTCGCTGATCGCCTACGCGCGCGCCGCCTCGGTGTCCGACGGGACGCCCGCGGACGTCACCGTGCGCGCCGTCGTCGGCCGCCTGGGCGAGCCGCTGCAGACGGACACGGACCTGCTCGAGCGGCTGTCTGCCGCAGGCGTCCTGCCCGGTGCGGAGATCACGGTCGAGCGCGGCCAGGGGATCGTGACCGTGGGCGCGCCGGGTGCGGACATCGTGCTCGACCTGCCCGACGACGTCGCACGGCACGTCTTCGTGGTCTCGCCCGCCTGAGCGCCGGGCACCGGAGCGTCCGGGCCGAGCGTTCAGACCGAGCGTCCGGGCTGAGCGTTCAGACCTGAGCGTTCAGACCTGAGCGTTCGGGCCTGTGGGATACCGCACACGTCCGGACCGTGACCTGAACGTGACATCCCGGCATCCGCTGGGTACTGTCGGCTTGCTCCACGACCCCTCCTCGTGGCGCCCTCGGACGGAACGCCTAGTCCTGCCACCGTCCGTGGTCCGCAGAACTCGCTGGCAGGAGCGGGGGAACCACCAGTTTTCGGGCACCACCGGAGCGATCCGGCCGGGGCCCTTGGGGTGAAGCCGCGTGAGTGCCGGTCGACTCGTCGGCCGGTGTGATCGAGGCCGGGTGATCTCCCACCCGAACCCGACAGCTCACCTCGTAGGCGTCGGAGAGGTACCGCGTGTCTGAGACCCCCCAGCGCGCACGGCATCGCGCCGCGCGCCGCCCGCTGACCCCGCTCGACGACCTGGCGACCGCCGCGACCGGCAGCCTCGCGACCGTGGGTCGCCGCTCCGCCGTCGTCGCCGCGTCCGGCGGGCTCGTCATGAGCATGACGCTCCCGGCCTCCGCGGCCCAGGTCCGGACGGCTCCCGCCGACACCCCCGGGTCCGTCCCGGCCGTCGACGTCACCGCCCTCACGGCCGAGGCCCGCGCCGCTCTCGCGACGTCGCCCGTCGTGTCGGTGCCGACGGACGCCGCGTGGGGCTTCACCGCCCCGGCGATCACCGTGACGCCGAACCCCGAGCCCGAGCCGGAGCCGGAGCCCGTCGTCGAGCGCGCCGCCTCGCGGTCCGCCGCGCCGGAGCGCACCGCCGCCCCGCAGGCCGAGGCGCCGAGCAGCAACGTGCCGCAGGCCGTGGCCGGCAACGCCGTGCTCGAGGTCGCCGCCCGCTACGTGGGCGTCCCGTACGTCTCCGGCGGCACGACGCCCGACGGCTTCGACTGCTCGGGCTTCACCTCGTACGTCTACGCGCAGCTCGGCATCACGCTGTCGCGCAGCTCGGCCGACCAGCGCTACGCCGGCACGGTCGTCTCGCGTGCGGACGCCCAGCCGGGCGACCTCATCTGGTCGCCGGGTCACGTGGGCATCTACGCGGGTGGCAACCAGCAGATCGACGCGCCCCGCCCGGGCAAGACGATCCAGTTCCGCGACATCTGGCAGAGCAACCCGACGTTCATCCGGGTCACCGGCTGACCCGCTGACTGCTGCGGGCCGGGCAACGGCGCCCGGACCTCCACGACGGCTCTCCACCTCCCGGTGGGGGGCCGTCGGTGCGTCCGGCTCAGGGCAGCGACGCAGGCAGGCCGCAGGCCTCGGCGAGGCCGTGGTCGAGGAACGACGTGATCTCCGCGATCCGGCCGTCACGCATCGTGAAGACGTTGAGCGACCAGGCCCGGTACGTCCCGGACGCGTCGTCCCACAGGTAGCTGAGCACGCCCGGCTGGCCGTTGGCGCTCGCGGCCCGGTGACGCCAGGCGCCGCACGTGGTCAGCGGAACGCGCGTCGCGAAGTCGGTCACCGCGTCCAGGCCGCGGTACCAGTGGCGCAGCGGCGGCATGGACCACGTGACGTCCTCGGTCAGCAGCGCGACCAGGGCGTCGGCGTCGCCACGCTCCATCGCCGACGAGAAGCGCGCGACGACGTCGCGGAGCCGGGCGTCGTCGTCCGCGGTCTGGTGGCGCGGGGCGTCGGGCGTCAGCGTCGCGACGGTCTGGCGGGCGCGCTGGAGCGCGCTGTTGACCGAGGCCGTCGACGTGTCCATGACGTCGGCGATCTCGGCGGCCGAGAAGCCGAGCACCTCGAACAGCAGCAGCGCGGCGCGCTGGTTGCCGGGAAGGTGCTGCAGGGCCGCGACGAACGCCAGCTCGACGGCCTCCCGCTGCTCGTACCGCGCCTCGGGCGCGGACCGGCCCGCGGGCAGGTGCGCGTCCGGGTAGGGGCCGAGCCACGCGACGTCGGTCACGGGCGGGTCGCCGAGCACGGCGTGGTCGCTCGAGGGGCCGAGGTCCATCGGCAGGGCGCGCCTGCCGCGCTGGGCGACGAGGTCGAGGCAGGTGCGCGTGCTCACGGTGTAGAGCCAGGTGCGCAGGCTGCTGCGCCCCTCGAAGCGCGGCAGCGCGCGCCACGCGCGGACGAGGGCGTCCTGCAGCGCGTCGTCGGCATCGTGCACCGAGCCGAGCATCCGGTAGCAGTGGGCGTGCAGCTCCCGGCGCAGCGGTGCGACGAGCCGCGTGAAGGCGGCGTCGTCACCCGAGCGGGCGAGCGCGAGGTCGGCCTCGGCCGCGACGGTCGTCACGACGTCCTCCAGCAGCGATGAGTCGGGTCCACCCCGTGAGTCTCACCCACGACACCGCCCCACGACGAGCCCCTGGAGGACCCCGATGGCATCTCCCGCCACCCCCGCACGCACCGGCGCAGCCGGAACCAAGGACCGCACCGCCGCCGGCACTGGCGGTGCGGCGGGCTCCGGCGCCGCGGCGACGGGTCGGCCGCTCGACGCCACGTTCTCCGCGCCGATCGAGAAGGACGGCGCGTTCCCGACCTTCCTCGCCCTGCCCGGATCGGCCGAGCTGCTCGGCACGCGGGCCGCGGTGAAGGTCGAGGGCACCCTCGACGGCGTCCACCCGTTCGCCGCGACGCTCATGCCCTCCGGCCAGGGCCCGCACTGGCTGCCGCTGCGCGCGGCCCTCTGCAAGCTCATCGGCAAGAGCACGGCCGGCGAGGTGGTCACCGTGCACCTCGAGCACCGCCTGAACTGACGCGCCGCGCCGGAGAACCGGCCTGACCGTGCGCCTGCCGCACCGCTGACCTGACGCGCCGCGCCGGCGAGGTGGTCACCGTGCACCTGCAGCGCCGCCGGACCTGACGCGCCGCGCCGCGTCGGAGAACTCGCCTGTGCCGGTGCGGCGCCTCCGCGTACGCTGGCAGCGCTGCTCCACCAGCCGAGCCCGGCAGCCAGCCGGGTCCGACCGTCCTGGTCAGGGAGACTGCCGTGCGTCAAGACACCGCGACCGCCCGCGGGGGTGTGGCCGCGCGGCCGCACCACCGCCTCGCCCCCGCCGATCCCGTCCACACCACCCGCTACCACGACGCGCCCGACGAGCACGTCGCCTCCGCAGCGAACCTGCGGCGGGTGCTGCTGCTCAACGCGAGTCGCGAGCCGCTGTGCGTCGTCAGCGTCCACCGTGCCGTGACGCTCGTGCTGAGCGGCAAGGCCGTGGTGCTCGAGGAGGACACGGCCGTGCTCCGCTCGGAGCACCTGACGCTGCCCGCGCCGCAGGTCCTGTGCCTGACGCGGTACGTCCACGTGCCGTACCGCAGCGCCGTCCCGCCCACCCGGCGCACGGTGCTGCAGCGCGACGGTCACCGGTGCGCGTACTGCGCGGGCACGGCGGACACGGTCGACCACGTGCACCCCCGCTCGCGCGGCGGGCGGCACGAGTGGACGAACGTCGTCGCGGCCTGCGCGCGCTGCAACCACCGCAAGGCGGACCGGCTCCTGTCGGAGATCGGCTGGCAGCTGCTCGTCACGCCCGGCATCCCCCGCGCGAGCAGCGCGCTCATCGCGGCCGCCGTCCGCCCGCACCCGTCCTGGACCGCCTACCTCGCCGCCTGACGGCTGACCATCGGATCACGGCGTCCGGCCGGTGCCACGACGCGTCTGCGTGCTGAACCGTGATCGAACACACCGTGGGACGCGCCCCACGGGCGAGCGCGGAGCGGCAGACTGGGGTGCAGCCGAACTGACGGGGAGGCGCACATGAGCCACGACGACGTGGTCCTGGTCGGCATCGACGGGTCGCCCGCGAGCCTGCAGGCGGCGGACTGGGCGGCCGAGCTCGCCCGCACGCACGGCTACGGCATGCACCTCGTGTGCTCCTACGCCGTGCCGTCCTTCACCGCCGCCGCGCTCGACGGCGGGTACGCGGCGCTCGACGACACGGCGATCGCCGACGGCGCGCGGGCGGTGCTCGACGAGGCGGTCGAGCGCGTGCGGCCCACCGGTGTGCGGGTCACCTCCGCGGTCGCGACCGGCGACGCCGCGGCGGTGCTCGTCGACCTCTCACGCGGCGCGGCGGCCGTGGTCGTCGGCACGCGGGGGCGCGGTGGCTTCGCCGAGCGGCTGCTCGGCACGGTGTCCTCCGCGCTGCCCGCCCATGCGCACTGCCCGACGGTCGTCGTGCCTCTGCGGCAGTCGCCCGACGGCGATGCCGAGGCGCCACGGACGCCGCGCGTGCGGCGGATCGTGGTGGGCGTCGACGGGTCGGCTGCGGCCGAGGTCGCGCTCGAGCGGGCGATCCGCGAGGCCGAGGCGTGGGGCGCCGAGCTCACCGCCGTCGCCGGCGTCCCGGTCGGCACGGGGGCCGGGATCCTCGCGTGGCTGCCGTCCGCCATCGACCACGAGGCCGTGCTGCGCGACGTGGCGGAAGGGCTCGACGTGGTCGTCGACCGGGCCGTCGCCAAGCACCCGGGGGTCGAGGTGCGCCGCCACGTGCTCGACGGGACGGGTGCGGCGCTCCTCACCGAGTTCTCGACGGCCGTGGACCTCGTCGTCGTCGGCTCCCGCGGGCGCGGCGGCTTCGCGGGCCTCCTGCTGGGCTCGACGAGCCAGGCCGTGCTCCACCACGCCGCCTGCCCCGTCATGGTCGTCACCCGGCGCTGCGACGACCGCGCCGACGCCGAGACCCTGGGTCGCCGCCCGGGCTGACGGGGCGCCTGCGGGCGCGTCGCAGTTGCGGACCACGTGCGTCACGCGCCAGGGTCGCCGGGTGACCGTCACGCGGCTCGAGGACCGGGTCGTCGTCATCACGGGCGTCAGCCGTCGCATCGCGATCGGGGCCGCGCTCGCCCGGCGGGCCGTCGCGGACGGCGCGGCGGTCCTGCTGCACGGCTGGTCGCCGCACGACGCCGACCAGCCGTGGGGTGAGGACGTCGGGGGTGCCGAGGCGCTCGTGGACGAGCTCCGGAGCTCGGGGGGCAGGGTGGCGCACGTCTCGCTGGACCTGGCTGACCCCGCCGCGCCCGCCGCCGTCATCGCCGCCGCGCGGGACGCCTTCGGCCACGTCGACGCGCTGGTGGCGAACCACGCGCGCTCGAGCGCGCAGGACCTCGAGCACCTCACCGCGCAGGAGCTCGACGCGAGCCATGCGGTGAACACCCGCGCGACGCTCCTCCTGGCGCAGGCGTTCGCCGCCCAGCACGACGACGCGCGCCCCGGAGGTCGCGTCGTCCTGTTCACCTCCGGGCAGTACCACGGCGCGATGCCGGGCGAGCTGCCCTACATCGCCTCGAAGGCGGCCCTGCAGGGCGTGACGAGGAGCCTCGCGGTGCACCTCGCCCCGCGCCGCATCACGGTCAACTGCGTCGACCCCGGCCCGAACGACACGGGCTACGCCGACGCCGACGCGCACGCCGCCGTCGCGGCGGCGATCCCCGCCGGGCGCTGGGGACGCCCCGAGGACACCGCGCGGCTCGTCGCGTGGCTGCTGGGCGACGAGTCCGCGTGGGTCACGGGTCAGACGATCGCGTCCGACGGCGGTTGGTCAGCACGCTGACGCCCCTCGTGCGCTGACGCGGTTCGCCGGCTGACGTCATTCGTGCGCCGGGGTCGTGCCTGACGGGGTCAGCGCGCAGACAGGTCCCTGCTGGCGGCCGTGCGGGGTGCGGCGGGGTCTGCGCTGAGCGACGCGACGTAGGCGTGCGCCTCGTCGACGGCCGCGCGCCACGCCTCGCGGCCGTCGCCGGACCTTCCCGGGAACGGCACGGACACCCACTCCTTCATGGTCCGCGTCCCCAGCGTCACGGGATGGGCGGACCCGTCGGCGACGGCGGCGTCCGCACGCGCGCGCGGCAGCTTCACGATCAGGTCGTCGTCGCCCCCGACGAACGCGAAGAACGTGCCCCCGACCTTGAGTCCGGGGCTGTGCAGCATCAGCCCCTCCTCGACGGCGGGCGACCCGCGGAGGTGCTCGCTCACCTCCGTGAGCAGCAGGTCTCCCGGGCGGGCGGGACGTTCCTTGCGGGCCACGTCAGCTCCTCGTGCGGTAGAGGCGCATCGTGATCGGTGCGCAGACGGCGGTGAGGACGGCCGACGCGACGAGCACCCAGGAGACCTGCCCGAACGTCGCGGTGCCCGCCATGAGGCCGCGGATCGCGGTGACGAGGTGACTCACCGGGTTGATGCCGACCCATGTCTGGAGGAAGTCCGGCATGGTCGCCGGGTCCGCGAAGATGTTGCTCGCGAAGGTCAGCGGCATGAGCACCATCATCGAGGTGCCCATCACCGCGTTCGGCGACCGCATCACGAGGCCGAGCGCCGTGAAGATCCAGCTCAGCGAGAACGCGAACACGAGCAGCAGCGCGACGCCCAGCACGACGCCGACCACGCCGCCGCCCGCCCGGAACCCGAGCAGGAAGCCGAGGCCGAGCGTGATGACCGACGCGATCGTGTAGCGGACCGTGTCGCCGAGGAGCGCGCCGACGATCGGCGCCGGACGCCACACGGGCAGCGACCGGAACCGGTCGAAGACACCCTTGGTGATGTCCGTGTTCATGGTGAAGCCCGTGTAGACGGTGATGATCAGCACCGTCTGCACGAGGATGCCGGGCAGCAGGTACTGCAGGTAGGCCTGCACGTCGCCCGCGATGGCTCCGCCGAAGAGGTAGGTGAACATCAGCGTGAAGATGATCGGCGTCAGCGTGACGTCGAACAGCTGCTCGGGCACGTGCTTGATCTTGAGCAGCGCACGCCAGCCGAAGGTCAAGGCGTTGGCGAGCGCCCCTGGCGGCCGCGGCGACTCGCGCGGCGCGATCGCCGCCCGCAGCGGGTTCAGCTCGGGCACCGGGACGCCGTCGACCCGATGCCGTTCCCTGGTCACCGTGCTGGTCGCCGCGCTCGTCGCCGTGCTCGTGACGCTGGTCCGGACGCCGCTCGTGGCGTTGCTCCCGGCACTGCTTCTGGCGTCCGCGGTGCCCGTGCCGCTCACGGCGCCGGACGGGTCCTGGCTGGTCATCGTGCCGCCTCCTGCGTCTCGCGCTGGTCGGTCGGTCCGCTCCCGGCCGGCTCCTCCGCCGGCGGGCGTCCCGTGAGGGCGAGGAACACCTCGTCCAGCGTGGGCTGGCCGAGGGAGATCTCCGCGACGTCGATCCCGGAGTCGAGCAGGGCGGGGAGCAGCGCCGCGGCGTCGCGTGGGCTGTCGACGCGTGCGGAGAGGCTCAGCGCGTCGCCCCCACGCTGCACCTCCACGCCGAGCACGCGTTCGGTGACCTCCTCGGCCCTCGCGCGCTGGTCCGGCTCCGCCACCCGGAGGTGCACGGCGCCCGAGCCGACGGACGCCTTGAGCTCCGGTGCGGTGCCCTCGGCGATCACCTTGCCGTGGTCGATCACCGCGATCCGGTCGGCCAGCTGGTCGGCCTCCTCGAGGTACTGCGTCGTGAGCAGCACCGTCGCGCCGTCGTGCACGAGGACGCGGACGATGTCCCACACCTGGTTGCGGCTGCGGGGGTCGAGGCCCGTGGTCGGCTCGTCGAGGAACAGCACGCGCGGACTCGTGACCATGCTCGCCGCCAGGTCGATCCGACGGTGCATGCCGCCCGAGAACGTCTTGACCTGACGCTGCGCCGCCTCCTCGAGGTCGAACGCGTGCAGCAGCTCCGCCGCACGCTCGCGCGCCGCCGCCCGCGAGTAGCCGTAGAGCCGCGCGATGAGGACGAGGTTCTCCGTGCCCGTGAGGTCCTCGTCGACGGAGGCGAACTGACCCGTGAGACCCACGAGGCTGCGCACGGCGTCGGCGTCCTTCTGCACGTCGTGGCCGAGCACGTGCGCCGTCCCCGCGTCCGGCCGCAGCAGCGTCGCGAGCATGCGGACCGCCGTCGTCTTGCCCGCCCCGTTGGGCCCGAGGATCCCGTAGACGGAGCCGGTCGGCACCGCGAGGTCGATGCCGTCGACCGCCTTGGTCTGCTTGAAGTGCTTGACGAGTCCGTGCGTCTCCACGGCGAGAGTGGTCATGCGGCCATGGTGCTACCGACCACCGACACGCAACAGGCCTTATGCCCGGTTCGTCCCCACCGGCGGCACGTCCGGCCGCCTGACCAGCGGCGTCAGCACGACGGTCGACCGGGTACGCCGCACGAACGGCTCGGCCGCGATGCGCTCGACGACGTCGTCGAGGTGCTGGACGCTGTGCGCGCGCACGTGGACGACGGCGTCCGCCTCGCCCGTGACCGTGCTCGCGGCGATCACCTCGGGGTAGCGCTCGAACGCCGCGCGCATGGTGGCCGGGCTGGTCCGGCCCGCGCAGTAGACCTCGACGTGGGCCTCGGTCGCCCACCCCAGCGCGGCCGGGTCCAGCCGCACGGTGAAGCCGTCGATGACGCCGCGCTCGCGCAGGCGGTCGACGCGCCGCTTGACCGCGGGCGCCGAGAGGTTCACGCGCGCGCCGATGGTCGCGAAGCTCGCCCGGGCGTCACGCGCGAGGTGGTCGAGGATCGCGGCGTCGATGCGGTCGAGGGCGGCCGTCGACCCGGCTGGTGGGTCCACGCTCTGCACCCGCCCAGCATGCCGGACGCGCGCTCACCGGGACGACGCCTCACGTCGACGCGCCGGGGCCGGGCGCGCCGCGCGAGCCGACCCGCGCACGCCGTCCCGGCGGCGGGCGCGTTCGGGTCGCGACCTTGGAACCGTCGACGTTCACTGGGGTGTGGCCGGGGTCCCCCGGTCGATGCCGGACGGAGGAGGACTGCATGGGCATGGACGACATGACCGAGAAGGCCAGTGACGCGGGCATCGACAAGGCCGGCGACGCCGCCGAGAAGAAGGCAGGCGGGCACGGCGACCAGGTCGACAAGGCCCAGAAGGCAGCCGACGACAAGATCGGCACCTGAGCGCTCGCCCGATCTCGCGACAGACGGCGCCGCCCCGCGTTCTCACGCCGGGCGGCGTCGCCGCGTCCGGGCCGGCCTCGCGACCACCCCGGAGGACCCGGGGTCAGACCAGCGCGTCGGCGAGCTGGTCGAGCCCCCAGTCGAGGTCGTCCTGCGTGATGGTCAGCGGCGGCGCGAGCCGGACCGTCTGCCCGTGCGTGTCCTTGACCAGGACCCGACGCGCGAGGAGCCGCTCGCTGAGCGCGCGCCCCGTGCCGCCGTCGGGCGCCAGGTCGATGCCCGCCCACAAGCCGGCGGTCCGCGCGGCGACGAGCGAGCCGCGGGCGACGAGCGCGTCGAGCCGCTCGCGCAGGTGCAGCCCGAGCTCGGCGGCGCGCTGCTGGTGCTCACCCGTCTCGAGCAGGCGCACGACGGCGAGCCCGACCGCGCACGCGAGCGGGTTGCCGCCGAACGTCGAGCCATGCGTCCCGGCCGTGAGCACGCCGAGCACGTCCGCGCGGCCGACGACGGCGGACACGGGCACGATGCCGCCGCCGAGCGCCTTGCCCAGCGTGACCAGGTCCGGCCGGACGCCGACGAGGTCGGCCGCGAGCGTCGTCCCCGTGCGGCCGAGCCCGGACTGGATCTCGTCGAGCACCAGCAGGACGTCGCGCTCGTCGCACAGCGCGCGCACGGCGGGCAGGTAGTCGGCGGGCGGGATGATCACGCCGCCCTCGCCCTGGATCGGCTCGAGGAGGACCGCGACGGTCGTCTCGTCGACGGCGTCGGCGAGCGCCGCCGCGTCGCCGTACGGGACGACCCGGAAGCCGGGCGTGTACGGGCCGAACCCACGCCGGGCGTCGTCGTCGGTGGAGAACGAGATGATCGTCGTCGTGCGGCCGTGGAAGTTGCCGTCCGCGACGACGATCGTGGCCTGCTCGGGCGCGACGCCCTTGACGTCGTAGCCCCACTTCCGCGCGGCCTTGATCGCCGTCTCGACCGCCTCCGCGCCCGTGTTCATGGGCAGCACGAGGTCCATCCCCACCAGCCGCGCGAGGCGGTTGGCGAAGGACTCGAGCAGGTCGTGGTCGAACGCGCGCGACGTGAGCGTCAGCCGGTCGAGCTGCGCGTGCGCGGCGGCGACGAGCTCCGGGTGCCGGTGGCCGAAGTTGAGCGCGGAGTAGCCGGCGAGCAGGTCGAGGTGCTCGACACCGGCGACGTCGGTCACCCACGAGCCCTGACCCGAGGCCAGGATGATCGGCAGCGGGTGGTAGTTCTGCGCGAGGTGGCTGGTGAGCACGGGGGTCGTCCCGGTCGTCATGTCAGGACCGGATCTCGAGCGTGCAGCACTTCGCGCCGCCGCCGCCCTTGAGCAGCTCGGTGGTCGCGACGGGGTGGACCTCGAACCCTCGCTCGGTCAGGGCGGCCTTGAGGTCGACGGCCGCTGGGGCGACGACGACGTGCAGCCCGTCCGAGACGGCGTTGAGGCCGAGCGCGACGGCGTCGGCCTCCGTCGCCATCACGGCGTCCGGGTAGCGCTCCGCGAGCACCGCCTGCGACGCGGGGGAGAAGGCCTGCGGGTGGTAGGCGACGAGCTCGTGCCCGGGGCGGCTGTCGAGGACGGAGAGCGCCGTGTCGAGGTGGTAGAACCGCGGGTCCACGAGCTCGAGCGTGACGACCTCGCGACCGGTGAGCCGGGCGAGCTCGCCGTGCGAGGCGGGGTCAGTGCGGAAGCCCGTGCCGGCGAGGAAGGTGTCGCCCACCAGCAGGATGTCGCCCTCGCCCTCGTTGACCTCGGCGGCCGTCTGCGTCATGTAGCCGTGGTCGGCGAACCACTTCTCGTACAGCGGGCCCTCGGGCTGGCGCTCGGGGTAGCGGAACTTCGCCGAGTAGACGAGGCCGTCGACGACGGTCGCGCCGTTGGCCGCGAACACCATGTCGGGCAGGCCGGGCGCGGGGTCGATGAGGTCGACCGTGTGACCCCAGGCGAGGTAGGTCTCGTAGAGCGTCTCCCACTGCGCGACGGCGAGGTCGCGGTCCGTGAGGCGCGTCTTGTCCATCCAGGGGTTGATCTCGTAGCTGACCGTGAAGTGGTCCGGGCGGCACATGAGGTAGTGCCGGGGCGTCGCGGTGCGCTCGGTGGGTGACGTGGCGGTCACCTCGGAGAGCTGGGTCAGGTCGGTCATCGGGGTTCCTCGCTGCGGTCGGGGTCCGGCAGGATCGCGGCCCGGCAGCGGTGCCGGCCTCGCTCCGAGGCTAGGGGTGAGCCGCTCGTCGGAGCGGATCACAATCCTGCGCGTCGGCCCGCGATCCGTTGCGCGCTGAGCCGCCCTGGCGGCGATTCGTTGCGCGTCCCCACGCGCATGCCTGCCGCACTGCTGCCCGGCCTCTGCTCTGGCCTGCCTCGCTGCCCTGCCTCCGCCCGACCTGCCTCGCTGCTCTGCCTTCGCCCGACCCGCCCGGCCATGCCCGCCACCGCGCGACGGCCGTGAGGGCGACCGTCCCCCCGAGGTCGACCGTGCGCTCGGTCGACCTCGGTGCGGACGACCGCCCTCCCGATGGGTTTACACCGCCGCGTGCGCCAGGAGGTCGCCCAGCACCTCCGCGAACTCCTCCGGGTGCGTCGCGAAGCCGTGGTGGTCCCCGGGGAAGCTGATCGGCGCGGTCCCGAGCAGGCGCGCGAGCGCCCACGACGTCGGGTGCGTGACGAGGCGCTCGGAGCCCTCGCCGACGCCGACGACGACGCGCGCCGTGCCGTCGGTGAGCGCGGCGACGTCGGGTGCGTAGCGCGTCGTCGGCAGGATCTCGTGGGCGAAGAAGCGCGACCCGTCGGCGACGTCCTGCGCCGAGGGCTCGCCCGGGCCAGGTCCCGCGCCGCCGTCGTCGCCCCCGAGCGCACCGTCGCCCTGCCCGGCCTCGTCGCCGTCGTCCCAGCCGGCCTGACCCAGGAACGCGACCATCGCGGCCCCGAGCCCGTCGCGGTGGAAGGTCTCGACCAGGGCCTCGGTCGCGGCGGCCTGCTCCGCCGCGTCCGGCAGGAGCGTGAGCAGCGGCGGCTCGTGGGCCACGAGCGTGCGCACGCGCCCCGGGTGGCGCGCCACGAGCGCGAGCCCGGCGACGGCCCCACCGCTGCTGCCGACGACGTCGGCCTGCTCGGCGCCGAGCGCGTCGAGGAGCGCCGCGAGGTCGTCGGCGCGCAGCTCGGGGGTGGACGGTCCGTCGGGGTCGTCCAGGCGGCTGCGGTTGATGCCGCGCGGGTCGTGCGTGACGACCGTGCGGTCGCGGGCCAGCAGCTCGGCGAGCGGCTCGAAGATGCGCGCGTCCATCGGGGACGCCGTGAGCACGAGCACAGGTCCGCTGCCGCGGACCTCGTAGTACAGCGTCCCGCCCGGGACGGCCAGGGTGTGGGTGGTCGTCATGGTGATCCCTTCTCGGCAGCCGGCCGTGCGCCGGCACCAGTGGGACCGAGCGGGAAGCCCGCACTCATCGCCCCGCCCCGTCGACCTTCGCGCGTTCGTGTCGGTCGGGGGAGGCGCCGGGGCCGGAGGAGCGGGGCGTCAGGTGCCTGCGACCGCGGGGGTGTCGGACCCACCCGTCGCCTCGGCGGCGACGCGGTGGAGCACGAGCCGCAGCATCGCGACCATCGTCGGCGCCACGAGCGCGGCGCCGACGGGCACGGGCAGCGCGCGGACGTAGGTGCGCTCGACCCACGTCAGCTCGCAGTGGCGCGGCCCGAGCGGCCGGACGCGCACCTCCGCCTCGCCGAGGAGCACGGGCCCCTCCTTGCGGTAGACCGCGACGCCGTCGTGCGCGGGCTCCCGGCCGTGCGCGGGCCGCGGCGGGTCGAGCCGCTCCACGAC
>NZ_JACVQL010000012.1 GCF_019733465.1 Actinotalea ferrariae
CCGCCGCGGCCCTGCGGGCCGGGGTCGCCCGCCGCGCAGCCGCGCGGCTCGGCCTCCCCCGCTCGGCCGGGGCGCCGGACGTCATCGATGCCCTTGCCCGCGCCACCGGGCGCAGCACGGAGCAGGTCGCCGGCCTGCTGTACGGTCCACCACCCCACGACGACGCCGGGCTGCTCCTGCTGGCCCGACAGCTGGACGAGCTCGAGAGCGAGGTTCATCGCACGTGACCGAACCCACCTGGCAGCAGCAGACCCCCACCACGACCGGGCCGCCCGCACCCCCGGCGCCCCTGGCGCCGGCACAGGCTCCGGCACAGCCGGCGCCGCACGCCGCGCCGCAGCAGCACGCCCACGCCGGCGGTGCCGGGTTCACGCCCTCCGCGCAGCTGCGCGAGAGCCTCGCGACGCTCCGCGCCGAGGTCGGCAAGGCCGTCGTCGGGCAGGACGCCGCCGTCACGGGACTGGTCATCGCGCTGCTGTGCCGCGGGCACGTGCTGCTCGAGGGCGTGCCGGGTGTCGCCAAGACGCTGCTCGTGCGCACCCTCAGCACCGCCCTCGCGCTCGACACCAAGCGTGTGCAGTTCACGCCGGACCTCATGCCCGGCGACGTCACCGGCTCGCTGGTCTACGACGCGCGCACGGCCGAGTTCTCGTTCCGCGAGGGCCCGGTCTTCACCAACCTGCTGCTGGCCGACGAGATCAACCGCACGCCGCCGAAGACGCAGGCCTCCCTGCTCGAGGCGATGGAGGAGCGTCAGGTCTCCGTCGACGGCACGCCCCGGCCGCTGCCCGACCCGTTCCTCGTCATCGCGACGCAGAACCCGGTCGAGTACGAGGGCACCTACCCGCTGCCCGAGGCCCAGCTCGACCGCTTCCTGCTCAAGCTCACGCTCCCCCTGCCCGAGCGGGACCAGGAGGTCGAGGTGCTGCGTCGCCACGCGGCGGGCTTCGACCCCCGCGACCTCGCCGCGGCCGGCGTCCGGCGGGTGACCGACGCGGCGCAGCTGGCGCAGGCGCGCGCCGAGGTCGCGCGCGTGCAGATCAGCCACGAGGTGCTCGGCTACGCGGTCGATGTGTGCCGTGCGACCCGGCAGTCACCGTCGCTGTCGCTCGGCGTCTCGCCGCGTGGCGCGACGGCGCTGCTCGCGACCTCGCGCGCCTGGGCCTGGCTGTCGGGCCGCGGCTACGTGACGCCCGACGACGTCAAGGCGCTCGCGCACCCGACGCTGCGTCACCGCGTCCAGCTGCGCGCCGAGGCCGAGCTCGAGGGCGTCACCGCGGAGAGCGTGCTCGACACGGTGCTGGCCGCCGTCCCGGTCCCGCGCTGAGCCGGCCGGACGTCTGACGGATGGCGATCACCTGGCGGGCGGTCCTGCTCACCGCCCTCGGCGCGATCCCGGTGCTGCTCGTCCCCGTGACGGTCGTCCCGCTCGCGTGGGGCCTGCTCGTCGTGCTCCTGTGCGCGCTCGACATCGCCCTGGCGGCCTCGCCGCGGCGGGTCTCGGTCGCGCGCAGCGTGCCGGCGTCGGTGCGGCTCACCGAGCGCACGCGGTCGACGCTCACCCTGACCAACCGGTCCGGTCGGCGCCTGCGCGCGCTCGTGCGCGACGCGTGGCAGCCCTCGGCGGGCACGGGCCCGAACCGGCACCGCGTCGACCTGCCCGACGGCGAGTCGGGCCGCGTGGTGACGGCGCTCGTGCCGACCCGCCGCGGCGACCGCCTCGCGGACCGCGTCACCATCCGCACCGTCGGCCCGCTCGGACTGGCCGGGCGCCAGGTCTCCGTCGCGGTGCCCGGCCGGCTGCGCGTGCTGCCGGAGTTCGCGTCCCGCCGGCACCTGCCGAGCCGGCTCGCGCGGCTGCGCGAGCTCGACGGGCGCACGGCCGTCCAGGTGCGTGGGGCGGGCACGGAGTTCGACTCGCTGCGTGAGTACGTCATCGGCGACGACGTCCGCTCGATCGACTGGCGGGCGACCGCGCGCCGCAACGAGGTCGTCGTGCGGACGTGGCGGCCGGAGCGCGACCGGCGCGTGATGATCGTGCTCGACACGGCGCGCACGTCGGCGGCCCGCATCGGCGACCTCCCGCGCATCGACGCGTCGATCGAGGCGGCGCTGCTGCTGTCCGCGCTCGCCGCCCGTGCGGGCGACCGCGTGGACCTCGTCGCGTTCGACCGGCGCGTGCGCGCCCAGGTGGCCGGTGCCGGCGGCCCGCGCCTCCTGCCGGCGCTCGCGGACGCCCTCGCGCCCATCGACCCCAGCCTCGTCGAGACCGACTGGCCCGGGGTCGTGGCCGCCGTGCGTCAGCGGCTGTCGCAGCGCGCCCTCGTGGTGCTCCTCACCGCGCTCGAGCCCGCGGCCGTCGAGCACGGGCTGCTGCCCGTGGTCGCGCCGCTCGCCAAGGACCACACGGTCGTCCTGGCGTCGGTGGCCGACCCGGAGGTCGCCGCGCTGCGCACCGCACGCGACACCTCGGAGCGGGTGTTCGACGCCGCCGCGGCCGAGCGCACCGAGCTCGAGCGCGCGGCCGTCACGGTGCGCCTGCGCCAGCGCGGCGTCGAGGTCGTCGACGCGCTGCCGGACGACCTGGCACCGCGCCTCGCCGACACCTACCTCGCGCTCAAGGCGGCCGGCCGGCTCTGAGGCAGGGGGGCGCCCCGACCGGCGCTCCCCCACGGTCCGGGCGCCGATGCCGGTCCGGGGACCGGTGCGATACTCCCGGCATGGCCGACGTCATGCTGACGGCGATGCCGTTCGCGGGCCACGCGCGTCCGTTGCGGTCGGTGGCGGCAGAGCTCGTCCGCCGCGGGCACGACGTGCGCGTCCACACGGGGCGCGCCTGGGTGCCCGCGTTCGAGGAGGTCGGTGCCCGCGGCGTGCCGTGGCGGGCAGGGCCCGACCTCGACGAGCGCGACCTCGCAGCGACGTTCCCCCGCATGCGCGGCGCCAAGGGGTTCCGCCAGCTGCTCGTGAACCTCGAGGACCTGTTCCTCGGCACCGCTCCGGCGCAGTGCGCCGACCTCCTCGCCGCGTGGGAGGAGCGCCCGTGGGACCTCCTCGCGGGCGACCCCATGGCGCTCGGCACCCGCTTCGCGGCCGAGCACCTCGGCTCGCGCTGGGCGACCGTGTCGCCGATCGCGGTCTGGCCGCCCGGGAAGGGCATCCCGCCGACCGGCCTCGGGCTCACCCCCGGGACCGGCCCGGTCGGCCGCGCACGCGACCTCGTGCTCGGCGCGGCTGCGAACGCCGGCACCGCCGCCCTGACCCGGCTCTACCGCCGGACCCGCCGCGAGGTGGGGCTGCCGCCGGACCGCGAGACGTTCGCGACGATGTGGTTCTCGCCCCAGCTCGTCGTCGCCTCGGGCGTGCCGGGCCTGGACTACCCGCGCTCCGACCTGCCCCCGCACGTCCGGTTCGTGGGCGACCTCACGGACGACGGCGCGCCCGTGCCCACGGACGGGCTCCCGCCCTGGTGGGACGACGTCGTCCGCAGCGAGGTCCCCGTCGTGCACGTGACCCAGGGGACGGCGAACGTCGACCCGGAGGACCTCGTCCTGCCGAGCCTCGAGGCGCTCGCCGGCGAGGACGTGCTCGTTGTCGTGGGGCTCGGGCACCGCACCGCACCGCTTCCCGGCCCCCTCCCGGCGAACGCACGCGTCGCCGAGATGGTCCCCTACGGCGGCCTCCTCCCCCGGACCGCTGTCATGGTCACCAACGGCGGCTACGGCGGGGTCCTCCAGGCGCTGCGCCACGACGTGCCTCTCGTCGTCGCGGGCGGCGACCTCGACAAGCCCGAGATCGCCGCCCACATCGGCTGGCACGGTGCGGGCGTCGACCTGCGCACCGGGACACCGCGCCCGGCGGCGATCGCGGCGGCCTGCCGCGAGGTCCTGGACCGCCCGTCCTACCGCGCGACGGCCGCCCGGCTCGGCGCCGAGCTTCGGGCCGCGGGCGGCACCCCCGCCGCCGCCTCGCTGCTCGAGGCGCACACGGCCTGACCGGAGCCCTCGCGCGGACGACCGTCGCTCCACGGCCGGCGGAGCGCCCGCCCCGGAAGGCAGCCGCGTGCCGCCCCTCCCGAGGCGTGACCGCCCTGTGCCACCATGCCGGAGGATCGCCCACCCGGAGGAGAGCCGCATGGCGCAGTACGCCGTCCTCATCTACGCACCGGACTCCGCGCACGCGCCGGACGCGACGCCCGCCGACACGGAGTCGTGCGACATGCACGCCGACGAGCTCGAGGCCGCGGACGCGATGCTCGCGGCCTACGCGCTGACGCCACGGCACATGGCGACGTCCCTGCGTCCCGGCGCGACCACGCCCGGACCGTTCGTCGACGCGGAGCACGTCGTCGCCGGCTTCTACGTGATCGAGGCGCCGGACCTCGACGCGGCGCTGGCGATCGCGCGCACCAACCCCGTGCTGCGCGAGGGCGGTGGCGTCGAGGTGCGGCCCGTCCACAGCGGCGGTGTCGTGCGCTCGCTCCCGTGACGGCGCCCGTCCTCGAGGCGCGAGACCTCAACCGCGCCCTGCTCGCGCGCCAGCACCTGCTCGCGCGTGCGCCCGGCGGCCCGGGCGTCGTCGAGCGGGTCGTCGAGCGCCTCGCGGGGCTGCAGGCGCAGAACCCGTCCACGTCGTACACGACGCTCTGGAGCCGCATCGAGGGCTTCACGCACGACGACCTCTCGCAGGCGCTGCTCGACCGGCGGGTCGTCCGGGTCGTCGCCATGCGCGGCACGATCCACCTGCTGACCGCGCAGGACGCGCTCGAGCTCCCCGAGCTGCTGCGACCGTTCCTCGTGCGCGACCTGCGGACGAACCCGACGTACGCACCCGCCCTGCGCGACGTCGACCTCGACGAGCTGGCCGCCGCCGCGCGCGACGTCGTCGAGGACGAGCCGCTCACCCCCCAGCGGCTGGGCGCTCGCCTCGCGGAACGATGGGACACCGACCCGTCGGCGCTCGCGACGGCGGCCCGCGGCACGCTCGCGCTGGTCCAGGTGACCCCCCGCGGCGTCTGGGGGCGGTCCGCCGCCACGGCGTGGACGACGACACGTGCGTGGCTCGGCCGCGAGCCCGAGCCGCTCGCGGCGGACGGGCCGGCCCGCGAGGCCGCGCTCGACCGGCTCGTGCTGCGCTACCTGGCGGCCTACGGGCCGGCGAGCACCGCGGACGTGCAGTACTGGTGCGGGCTGACCGGCCTCGGGCGCGTCGTCGACCGCCTGCGGGACGGGTTGGACGTGTCGCGCGGGGCGAGCACGGCGACGGGCCGGCCCGGCCGCGAGCTGTTCGACGTGCCGGGCAGCCCACGGCCCGCGACGGACGCCCCGGCGCCCGTCCGGTTCCTCGCGGACTACGACGAGGTCTGGATCGCGCACGCCGAGCGGACGCGGATCATCGAGGAGGCGTACCGGTCCAGGGTCCGCTCGCCCAACGGCGTGGTGCCCGGCCGGGTGCTCGTGGACGGGTTCGTGCGCGGGACCTGGGCGGTGCGGCGTGGGCGCGCGGCACCCGCCGTCCTCGAGGTGACGCCCTTCGAGCCGCTCACCGCCGCGCAGCACGCCGACGTCGTGGCGGAGGGCGAGGCGTTCGCACGGTTCGTCGCCGACGACGCCGACAGGCACGAGGTCCGCATCACCGCGTGAGTCGCAGGCGGCAGGCCTGAGGTCCGGGCGTCGCGGCCCACCGGCCCCGCGGTCAGGCGGCGAGCGGCAGCTGGTCGACGTTCTGGTCGGCCCGTAGGTCGCCCGTCTCGCCCGCGGCGACGGCCCGGCGGCCGAGCACGAGCGTGTAGGTCCAGTAGGCGGCGAGCACGAGCGCGCCGATGACGATCTTCAGCCACCACGGCAGCGGCGACGGCGTGACGAAGCCCTCCACCAGACCGGAGATGCCGAGGACGCCGACCAGCCCGATGGCGACGACGAAGAGCGAGCGGCCCTCCTCCGACAGCGCGCGCCCGCGCGGCCTGCCGCCCGGGTCGATGATCGTCCAGAAGATCTTCAGGCCCGCGCCGCCCGCGATGAAGATCGCGGTCAGCTCCATGAGCCCGTGCGGGAGGATCAGGCTGAAGAACACGCCGAGCCCGTCGTGCAGCGCCATCACGCCGCCCGCCGCGCCAACGCCCACGGCGTTCTGGATGAGGACGTAGAGCGGCAGCGCCCCGGTGATGCCGAACGCGACGCACTGGGCCGCGATCCACGCGTTGTTGGTCCACACCTGCGCCGCGAAGCTCTCGCCCGGGTAGTTCGAGTAGTAGTTCGCGAACTCCTCCTCGGCGTACTGCTCGAGCTGGCTCGGCGTCCCCATCGCGGCCTGCGCGTCGGCGTCGTGGTAGACGTGCACGCCGGCCACGACGGCGAGCAGGCAGAAGCCGGCCATGACGGCGACCGTCCACCAGCGCACGCGGTAGAAGGCGACGGGCAGGACGACCCGGACGAAGCGCGCGACGTCCGACCACGAGGGGTCGTGCGACCCGGCGATCGCGGACCGCGCGCGGCCGAGCACGTCGGAGAGGCGCGAGACGACGGACGGGTCCGGTGCGACCGACCGCACGGTCGACAGGTGGGTCGCGACCTCCTGGTAGAGCCGCACCAGCTCGTCGGCCTCGGCGCCGCTCAGCCCGGACCTGCGCGACAGCTCGTCGAGGCGGGCCCACGTCGGCGCGTGCACGGCGGAGAACGCGTCGAGGTCCACGGCGGATAGCGTGCCACACCGCCCGGTACTCTCCTGCTCAGCGGACCACGGTGTGTGCGCAGGTGCGGGAGGCGGCGGGGTGCAGGACGAGATCGTCATCGGCGAGGGCGTGGCCCTCGACGCCCGGCCCGCCTCGTTCGCGACGCGCATGCTCGGTGCGCTGATCGACGTCGTCGCGCTCGGCTTCGTCGGCGTGGTGGTCGCCATGATCGCCTTCACGGCGGGGCAGGACCTCGACGACGCGGCCGGGGCCGCGCTCGCCATCACGATCGTCGTCATGATCCTGGTCGTCATCCCCGCGACCGTCGAGACGCTGACGCGCGGCCGGTCGCTCGGCAAGCTCGCGCTCGGCCTGCGGGTCGTGCGGGACGACGGCGGCCCGATCCGCGTGCGGCACGCGATCATCCGCGCGCTGGTCGGCGTGCTGGAGCTGTGGTTCACCTCGGGCGGCATCGCGATCATCGCGTCGCTCGCGCACCCCAAGGGCAAGCGCGTCGGGGACATGCTCGCGGGGACGTACGCGGTCCGCGTCCGCGGCGGCCAGCGCGCCCTGCCGCCCCTGACGATGCCGCACGAGCTGACCGCGTGGGCGCGCAACGCGGACATCCGGCGGCTGCCCGACGGCCTCGCCCTCTCGGCGCGGCAGTTCCTCGGGCGGGCCCCGACGCTGCACCCGGCGTCGCGCGTGCGGCTCGGCAACCAGATCGCGGGCGAGATGGAGCGCTACGTCGCCCCCGGTCCCCCGCTGGGCACCCACCCCGAGCGGTTCATCGCGGCCGTCCTCGCCGAGCGCCGGGACCGCGAGTTCGTCCACGCGTCGGAGGCCGCGCGCGCCGCGGCGCAGGAGGCGGTCCTGCTGCACCGCCTGCCGCACGCCGTGCCCGACCCGGCGGTCTGACGGCGGCCGCGGCACGTCCGGTGCGGTGAGCGGCCCGGTGCTCAGCGTCCCGAGACGCTGAAGTGCTGGTAGTCGACCGGCCCGTCCCAGTGGCCGCCCCACTGCCAGCCGGCCGCGGCGAACGCCCGCACCACGACGTCGTCGTCGTGGATGACGCCCGGGGCGTCGGGGCGATCGGCGAACGCCCGGCCCGCGGGCGGCGCGACGTGCCGGCCCAGCACGTACGGGTTCTCGACCGGGTTGAGGTCGATCGCCCGTCCGTACGCGTGCTCCGACCACGACGTGCCGCCGGTGATCGCGCGGCAGTTGAACGCCGACGTGTTGTCCGCCGCCATCGAGTCGTCGTCGTCCCCGCCGAAGTCGTCGACCAGGCGGAGCGACCGCACCGGGTACCGCGCGGCGAAGAGCGACGCGAACACCTCGACGACGGCGTCGGCCACGTCGGCGTGCACGACGACCTCACCGGTTGCCACCGAGCCGTCGAACGTCACGTGGCTCACGGTGACGTACCGCAGGTCCTCGAGCGGGACCGGGCAGCCCTCGCGCCACGAGGACGGCGTCATCCGGTCCGCGAGCTCGGGGGTGATCGGCCCCACGGACGAGCGGAACATCGGCAGCGCGACCGCCGGCGCGGCCGCGGCGACCGCAGGGGCCGGTGGCGCCGCGCGGACGGTCGGCAGCGCGGCGGGGACGGTCTCGCGCGGTGGGGAGCC
>NZ_JACVQL010000120.1 GCF_019733465.1 Actinotalea ferrariae
GCCCCGGCCGACGGCGCCGCCGTCCGGCCGTCGCCCGAGGCGGGCGAGGCCGACAGGGGCGCAGCGGCCTCGGCGCCCGAGACGGTGCAGGAGGCGGGCGCCACCTCGACATCCCCCGCACCGGGCCCCGCACCCGAGCCCGCCCCCGGCTCGGTGCTCGTGGAGTTCGACGCCAACGCGACCGCCGCCGAGCGCTCCGCGGTGCTGGACCGCGTCGGTGGCGTCGTCGAGAGCGAGGTCGAGGGCACGGAGTTCGTCGTGGTCGCCATCGGCGACCAGGACCCGACCTCCGTCGCGGCGGAGCTGGACGCCGACCCGGACGTCGGCGTCGCGCAGCCGGACTACCTCCGCGCGGCAGACGTGTGGCCCGACGACCCCGCGCTCGTCACGACCTGGCCCTACCTCGACCTCACCCGCTTCCCGCGTGCGTGGGACGAGACCATCGGCCAGGGCACGGTTGTCGCCGTCCTCGACACGGGCGTCTACGCCGCGCACGAGGACCTCGTCGGGGGACTGCTCCCCGGGGTGGACTTCGTGAACCTGGACGGTGACCCGGCCGACGACAACGGCCACGGGACTTTCGTGGCCGGCGTCGTCGCCGCGACCGGGAACAACGGGCGCGGCAACGTCGGCGCCGCGCCCGGCGCGACGGTCCTGCCCATCAAGGTGCTCGACCACGCGGGCCGCGGGCGTGACTCGGTCGTGGGCGTGGGCATCGCGGAGGCGGTCGCCTCGGGTGTCGACGTCATCAACCTCTCGCTGGGCGGTGCCGACCCGTCTCCGGTGCTCCGTGCCGCCATCGAAGAGGCGGTCGCCGCCGGCGTCGTGGTCGTCGCCGCCGCCGGCAACGACCGCCGCGGCGGCCCGCAGTACCCCGCCGCGTACGCGCCCGAGATCGACGGTCTCGTCTCGGTCAGCGCGACGGACGACGACGGGACGCTGGCCGACTACTCGAGCTGGGACGACACCGTGTCCCTCGCGGCGCCCGGCACGGACATCGTGGGTCCCGGCATCGGCGCGCCCAACCGGTACGTCTCCGACAGCGGGACGTCCTTCGCCGCACCGCTCGTGAGCGGGGCGGTCGCGCTCATGCGGGCCCAGCGGCCGGGCCTCGCGCCGAGCCAGGTCGAGGAGCGGCTGCTCGCCGCCACCCGGGACGCGGGCCCGCGCGGCGTCGACCCCTTCTTCGGCCGCGGCATCCTCGACGCCGCCGCCGCACTCGGTGCCGTGCCCGCCCTCCCGCTCGACCGAGGGCTCCGCGACGACGACGGCACCGACGACGTGCCCGCCGGAGCGACGGTCCTGACCGTCGGGTCGGACCGGCGCGCAAGCGCCCGCGGCACGCTCGACCTGGACGGCGGGATCGACTGGTACCGCTACGACGCGCCGACGCCGGGCAGCTACGACATCAGCGTCGCGCCCGGGACGACCGCATCGCTCGCGCTGTTCGCGCGCGACGCCGCGGGCGACGTCGTGGCAGGCCCGGTCAGGTGGCCGCACTCCCTGCGCGTCGACGGTGCCGGTCCGTGGTGGATCGGTGTCCGCGGCGAGGCCGCCGTCGAGCCGTACGAGCGCTACGAGTTCACGGTCGCGTGGGCGATCCAACCGCCCGAGGTCCCCGTCGACTTCGGGCCCGCGCAGGTGCTCAGCCCGGACGGCACCGGGTTGGGCGGCGTCCCGACGCTCCTCGCGGACGTGACGGGCGACGGGCTGGAGGACGTCGTGACGGCGAGGTCGGTCATGGCGCCGCACCCCGGCGGCGGGACGGGGGTCGCGCCCGCGGTCGGCATCTACCCCGCGACCTCCGCGACCGGGTTCGGCGCCTACCGGGGCGTCCGGCTCGGCGCATCCATGGGCCTGGCACCCGCGCTCGCCGCCGCCGACCTCGACGGCGACGGCACCCACGAGCTCGTCGCCGGGGAGGGTGCCGACGACGGCACCTCGCGCCTGTGGCTCGTGGACGGGCGCGCCACGACGCTGACCCCGGTCCTCGCACGTGAGGGCGGCGTCCTGGGCGCGTGGTGGCAGACGACCGACCTCGACGTCGACGGCCGGGACGAGGTCCTCATGTCGACGACGTCGGGCGTGCGGGTCGTGCGGATGACGGCGGGCGTCGTCGAGGTCGTCGAGTGGCCGGCGTGGACGGCGGGGTCGGCACCCCGCCTCGCGGTGGTCGACGTCGACGCCGACGGCGACCTGGACGTCGTCGGGGGCGACCTCGGCACGCTCCTGCAGCAGGCCGACGGGTCCTTCGCCCCGGGCACGCCCGTCGCCGCGCTCGCAGGGCCCGAGCAGGTCGCGGTGGGCGACGTCACGGGTGACGGTCTCGATGACGTGGCGTTCAGCGCCGGCCGGTCGGTCCGGCTCGCCGCCGGCCTGGCCGGCGGCGGCTTCGCCGCCCCGATCGTGCTCGGTGAGACCTCCCAGGCGCCCCGGACGCTCGTGGTGACGGACGTCGACGGCGACGGCCTCCGTGACGTGCTCACGGTCGACCGCTCCCACGCGCGCGCGTTCCTGCGCAAGTCTGACGGGACCTTCCGTCCGCCGGTCGGCTCGGGGGTCACCAGCCTCGACGGACGCGCCGCGGTGCGGGACCAGGACGCCGACGGCGACGCCGACCTGCTCTTCGTCTCCTCCGCCGGCCTGGCCGTGAGCCTGCAGCTGGAGCCCACCGTCCCGAACCCGCCACCCGGGTGGGTGTGGGACGCCTCCGTGGCACGAGACGAGGTCGGCGTCGGCGTCCGGCCGACGCTCACGCTCGCGTTCCTCAACGACCTCGTCGCCGGCTCCGTCGACGCGCGCACCGTGCGTCTCGTCGACGGCACCACGGGGGGCGACGTCGCGCTGGACCGCACGTACGCCGCCGCGGACGGCGTGCTCTCGGCCACCCCGACGGCCGACCTCGTGCGGGGGCGGCACTACGAGCTCGTCGTCGCCGGGCTGCGCGACGATGACGGCGAGGTCATGACCGAGCCGTTCCGCACGTGGTTCACCGTCGCGGCCGACGGCGAGCGGTTCACGCCCGTCGCCCCTGTGCGCGTCCTGGACACGCGCTGGGGGGACGCGCCCGCACAGCCGGGGGAACCGGTCCACGTGGACCTGAGCTACGACGTGCCCGACGACGCGACGGCCGTCGTGCTCAACGTCGCCGCCGCTGCGCCGTCGTCGGTCGGCAACGTGCGCGTCTACCCCAGCACCGCGGACGGCTCGGCCCCACGCGTGGCGAACCTCAACGTGGTGCCCGGCGTCGACCAGTCGAACCTCGTCACCGTGGCCCTGAGCCCCGACGGCTGGGTCAGCCTGCTGACCGAGGGCATGTCCGCCGAGCTGATCGCGGACCTGGCCGGCTACTACAGCCCGGGCGGCGCGACGGCGTTCGTGCCGCTGTCCCCGGTCCGCGCGCTCGACATGCGGGACGGGACCGGTGGGGTCGATCCCGGCCGGCTGCAGGGCGGTGCCTGGGTCGACGTGCAGGTGACCGGCCGCAACGGCGTGCCGGCGGACGCGAGCGCCGTGGTGCTCAACCTCGCCGCGACCGGCGTCGTGGGCCGCACCCACGTCCGCGTCTACCCGACGCCCGCCGACTCCGAGGACCAGACCCCGCCCGACATCGCGAACCTCAACGCCGCCGCCGGGCGCGACCAGCCCAACCTCGTCACGGTGCGCGTCGGTGACGGCGGCAGGATCCGCCTGTACTCGCACAGCGCGGCCCTGTTCCTCGTCGCGGACCTGGCGGGCTACTACAGCCCGACGGGCGACCACGGGTTCGTGCCCCTCGAGCCGCAGCGCGTCGCGGACTCGCGGACCGGTCTCGGCCTGCCGCGCGGGCCGCTGCGCGCGGGGACGACGACCGATCTCGCGGTCACGGGTCGGGCCGGCATCCCGGCCGACGCCGCGTCGGTCGTGCTCAACGTGGCCGCGACGCAGGTCAGCCGGCTCACCCACGTCCGCGCGTTCCCGACCACGGTGCCGGCCACCCTGCCCGACGTGTCCACGCTGAACCTGGTGCCCGGACGCGACGAGTCGAACCACGCGATCGTCCGGCTGGGGCACGAGGGTCGCGTCACGTTCTACCCCCACTCGAGCGACCTGCAGCTGGTCGTCGACGCCTTCGGGTACTTCCGCAGGTGACGTCGCGGGCGGGCGGCGGGGCGTGCGATGCACCAGGATCGGCGGGTGGATCCCAGGACCGTCGTCATCACCGGGGCGTCCGACGGCATCGGTGCGGCCGCGGCGCGTGAGCTCGCGGCGCGCGGCGAGCGCGTCGTCGTCGTCGGTCGCTCACCGGAGAAGACGGCCGAGGTCGCCCGCGGCATCGGTGCGGAGCACCTGACGGCGGACTTCGCGCGCCTCGACGACGTCCGGGCGCTCGCCGACGAGCTCGCGGCGCGGGTCGACCGGATCGACGTCCTCGTCAACAACGCAGGCGGGATCTTCGGACGGCGCACCGTGACGGCCGACGGTCACGAGACGACCTTCCAGGTCAACCACCTCGCGCCGTTCCTGCTCACCCACCTCCTGCGCGACCGCCTGCGTGCGGCGGGCCGCGCGAGCGTCATCACGACGTCGAGCGTCGCGAACCGCTTCGGGCGGATCGACCTCGACGACCTCGAGAACGAGCGCGGCTACTCGCCCAACCAGGCGTACGGGAGCAGCAAGCTGGCCAACATCCTCTTCACGCGCGGGCTGCACGCGCGCGCGCACGACGACGGCGTCGCGGCCGTCGCGTTCCACCCGGGCACGGTCGCGACGAACTTCGCGTCGGCCTCGACGAGCTGGTTCCGGCTGATCTACCGCACCCCGCTGCGGCGGCTCGTGCTGACGACGGCGGAGGAGGGCGGTTCGCACCTCACGTGGTTCGTCGACGGCACCCCCGGGACCACCTGGGAGCCGGGCGCCTACTACGAGCTGCGCCGCCTCGCCGCCCCGAACCCCCAGGCCGCGGACGACGGCCTCGTCGACGAGCTCTGGCGCCGCAGCGCGGCGATGGTCGGCGTCCCCGCCTGAGGCGAGGTGCCGGGGCGCGTGCCGGCGCAGACCGGTGGCGCCGATCGGTGATCCGCCGGCTGCGGGGTGTCACAGTGGGGGGTGGACCCCGCTCCTGAGGTGAGGGGCCCTCCGGACCCCCACGTCCGGGTCGTCGACGGGTCGGACGGTCGGCACGTCTCTCGACGAAGGCATCACCCATGCCCGATGCGCCTCACGGCCACGGCCTGATGGAGCGCGAGCACGCGCTCCGCGCGCTCGCCGACGCGCTCGACGACGTCCGCGACGGCCGCGGTCGGGTGGTGCTCGTGTCCGGCGAGGCAGGCATCGGCAAGACGAGCCTCGTCGAGCACTTCCTCGCGAGGCTTCCCGGCGACGTGCGGGTGCTGCGGGGTGCGGCCGAGGACCTCGTCACCCCGAGGCCGCTGGGGCCGCTGCGCGAGATGTTCGCCGCCGCCTCCGTCGCCGGTGGGTCGGGCGTGCCGTCCGGGCTCTCCGACCACGACGCCGTGGTGGACCGGATCCTCGCCGAGACCCGGCCCGACCCGCCCGCACGGACCGCGCCACCCGTCGTCATGGTGGTGGAGGACGCGCACTGGGCGGACGAGGCGACGCTCGACGTCGTGCGGTACGTCGGCCGTCGGGTCGCACCGCTGGCACTGCTCCTGGTCGTCACGATGCGTCCCGGCGACCTCGCGGACGACCACCCCCTGCGCCGCGTGCTCGGCGCGCTGGTCGGGCCCGAGGTGGTGCGCGTCGAGCTCGAGGTCCTGTCCCCGACGGCGGTGGGGGCCATGGCGGCCGCGCGCGGCCTCGACGTCGGGCGGGTCGCGGGGCTGGGCGGCAACCCCTTCTACATCACGGAGGTGCTCCGGCACCCGTCGGCGGACGTGCCGGCGACGGTCCGGGACGCCGTCGGCGGACAGGTCGGGCGCCTCTCCCCGGCGACGCGGTCGGTCCTGGAGCTGGTCTCGGTGATCCCGCGCTCGGCCGACGTCGACCTGCTCGACGCGATCGTCGACCGGGCGCTGACGTGCCTGGAGCCGGCGGAGCGCTCGGGCCTGGTCCGCGTCGACGGTGCCCGGGTGGCGTTCCGGCACGAGCTCGCGCGCCGCGCCGTCGAGTCGATGGTGCCGCGCGGCCGCCGGCTGCACCTGAGCCGGCGGGTCCTGGCCGAGCTCGAGCGCCGCGGTGCCGACCCCAGCCTGCTGCTGCACCACGCCTCGACGGCGCAGGACCCGGCGGCGATCGCCCGATGGGCGCCTGCTGCGACACGCAGCGCCGCGCAGGGGGAGGCCCACCGCGAGACCGTCAGCGCGAGCCGCCTCGCGCTGGCGAGACCCGAGCTGCTCGACGACGGCGACCGCGCCCAGATGCACCGGCTCCAGGCGCAGGCCCTGTACGCGCTCAACCAGTTCACCGAGGCGGCCGCCCAGGCCGATGCCGCCGTCGCCTGCCACGCCGGGCCGCGAGGAGGAGTACCACCGGCGCCCGCGCTCGCGGAGGCGCTCCTCCTCGCAGCCCGCATGCAGACGATGATCGGCCGGCCCGAGCCGTCCCGGGAGCTCGCCCTCCGCGCCGAGCGGGTCCTCGAGCCGGTGGGGCCGACCCCGGCGCTCGCGGCGGCCCACGAGCTGCTGGCGAACCTCGACGTGATCGTCGGCGACGGCGACGGCGCCGTCTCGCACGGCGAGCGCGCCGTCCGGCTCGCCGCGGTGACCGACGCGCCCGACGTCGGCGCCCGGGCGACGGTGAGCGTCGCGATGGCGCGCATCGCCGCGGGCGACCTCGCCGGGCTGGACGTCCTGCGCGGGAGCGTGACCGAGCTCGGCCGCCTCGGCTGCCACGAGCACCAGGCCCGCGCGGCGTCGACGCTCGGCGTGTGCCTGATGTGGCTGGGCCGGCACCGCGAGGCCGGGCCGTGGCTGGCCCTCGCCGACGACCTGGCCCGCGACCACGGGTTCGACTTCGTCCGGTTCCACGCGCAGGCCAACCAGGCCGACCTCCTGCTCCGCGGCGGGGCGTGGACGGAGGCCGAGGCGATGCTGCGGGCGCTCCTGTCGCAGGACACCGACGCCGCGGCGCTCCGGGTCCTGCCGCTCGCCTTCCTCGGTCGGCTCCTCGCACGGCGCGGGGACCCGGCGGCCGGAGCGATGATCGACGAGGCGTGCGAGCGTGCGGTCGCGTCGGCACAGGTGCGACGCATGGCGGCCGCCTACGGCGCCGCGGTCGAGCACGCGTGGCTCTCGGAGGACCCCGTCCGGTGCGCGGACATGGCCCGTCGCCTCGCGGCGGTCGCCGAGCGCTGCCGGCTCGTCGCCGCCCGCGGCGAGGCGATGCGCTACCTCCGTCGGTGCGGGCAGGAGGCGCACACGTTCCCCGGGTGCCCCGACGGGTACGCAGCGGGCATCCGGGGCGACGCCGCGGCGGCGGCGGGTGCCTGGGCGCGCGTGGGCAACCCGTACGAGCAGGCGCTCGAGCTCGTCGAGCTGGCCGACGACGGACGCGCCGTCGAGGGTGTCCGGGTCCTCGACGGGCTCGGCGCCCTCGCGGCGGCCGACCTCGTCCGCCGACGGCTCCGGCGGGACGGCGTCGGCGCGGTCCCCGGTCGTCCGCGCGCGGAGCGCGACGGCGCCGGGCTCACGCCGCGTCAGCGCGAGATCCTCGACCTCGTCGCCGACGGCCTGAGCAGCCCGGAGATCGGCCGTCGGCTCTTCCTGTCCCGCCGCACCGTCGACAACCACGTGGCGTCCATCCTCGAGCAGCTGGGCGTGAGCAGCCGCAGGGACGCGCTCGTGGTGACGGGCCGCCGCCCCGCCCGGGCGCACGCGGTCGGGTAGTCCCGCCGCCCAAGCTGAGCAGTCACTGCTCTGAGACGGCGCACGGCGCGGTCCTTACGTTCGGGACGGCGACCCGTCCGGGCCGTCGACGAGCGGAGAGGCACGGCGATGAGCATCGGGGACGCACCACGCACGCGGAAGCAGGGCGCACGACCCGGCACGGTGCCGGCGGGCAAGGATCGCCCGGACAAGGACCGGCCGGGCAAGGACCGTCCGAACAAGGACCGGCCGGGGAAGGACCGACCGGACAAGGACCGACCGGAGAAGGACCGACCGACCACGGGCACGGTGCCCGGGGGCGGCGCCGGCGGAGCGGCGAGCGCGCCCGCCGAGGCGCGGCTCGACCCGCTGGTCATCACGGGGGCGCGGGTGCACGAGATCCGGGCCGGCTACGCGGACCACCTGGCGGTCGGCGCGTCGAACGGCTCGATCAGCGTCATCCAGGCCCGGAGCGAGCTCGACGAGCGGGCGGCGGCGCTGCAGGCGAAGCTCGTCGGTCTCGGGATCACCGACCTGGACGCCCAGGGCACGCTCGTGCTCGGCGGCGACGTCGACGTCGACCAGGGGCTGCGGACGGGCGTCCTGACGGGTCCGGTTGCCGGCACGTCGCACCCGGTCGACCTCGGGTCGGGCGTCGGCGAGTACCTGGGCCTGGCCACGCGGCGCTCGCCCGCTGCGCGCGCCCGGCGGCCCAGGCCGTCGGTCCGGGCGACCGACCGGGCGGCGGCGCTGCGCCGGACCGGCGCGTCCGGCGAGGTGAGCGCCCAGGTGGACCCGCAGCCCACGGTCGCGACGCCGCGGGTCACGCGGGTGCTGCGCATGGCGCAGGTGCCGGGGCTGGACGTGGGGGAGGCGATCATCCCGGTCGAGCACCTCCAGCTCCAGGACGGGACGGAGCTGCGCCTGGCGCGCGAGGTGCGCCACCTGACGATCCTCGCGATGCGGATGACGGTCGGCAGCAGCTGCTCGATCACGTGGGACGCCCCGGTCCGCGAGCAGCCCGCACGCGGACCGTCGGCCGCCCACGGCGTGAGCCACTCGCGGTCCACGGTGACGGCGGCGTCCGGCTACTACGCGCAGTCGGGCGGCGACGGTGGTGACGGCACCACGGGCGCGACCGGGTTCGCCGGCGAGACGGCCCCGACGGTGGAGATCTGGTGCCTGGACGCCAACCTCCTGCCGGACATCCTGCTCGCGGGCGGCGACGGCGGTCAGGGCGCGACGGGGTCCGACGGCGGGAACGGGGGTCACGGCGCGAAGGGCAGCGACTCGGAGCTCAAGGGGCTGAAGTGCGAGTCGGAGCCCGGCCACGGCGGTGACGGTGGTGACGCCGGCAACGCCGGGCAGGGCGGGGACGGGGGCAAGGGCGGCCGGGGCGGCGACGTCGTGCTCTACCTGTCCGACGCGACGCACGAGGACGTGCTCGGCAGCGGCCTGAGCCTGGACATCTCCGGCGGCGAGCACGGGGACGGAGGCGTCGGCGGGCAGCGCGGCGTGCCGGGCCTGGGCGGCGAGGCCGGCGACCCGAAGAAGCCGTGGTGCAAGGAGCGGCCCGAGCGCGCGGGCAAGGCGGGCAGCGCCGGTCTCGTCGGGAAGCCCGGTCGGCTCGGCGAGCCGGGTCAGCCCGGTCACCTGACCGCCGCCGTGATCACGGCGGCGGAGTTCCGGTCGAGGTGGGTGGCGCCCCGCATCACGACCGTCACGCCCACCCGCGCGGTGATCGGCGACGACATGACCGTGCGTGGCGCGAACTTCACGCCGCAGATGACGGTGTCGTTCGGCGGTGTCGACGCGCCGACCACGTTCCTGTCGGACACGATCCTGCAGGCCCCGCTCCCGCCGGTGCCCACCGGCTGGGTCGAGGTGCTCGTCGCGGAACCTGGTGGTGACGACAGCAACCCCGCGTCGGTCGAGGTCCTGCCGTCGCTCGGTGCGGTCGCGCCGAACCCGGCTCGTCTCGGCCAGACGGTCACGCTGGTCGGCTCGGGGTTCACCTCGGCTTCGCGGGTGCTGTTCCGCGGGCTCGAGCTCACGCCGACCACGGTCGACGGTGACGGGCAGGCCCTCACGGTCCTGCTGCCTCCGCCGCCGTCGGTGCCGTTCGAGGACTGGGGCGGCGAGACCGAGATCGCGGTGCGGGACGCGGTGGGCGTCACGTCGGCGGCGGTGCCGCTGACGCTCCGCCACGTCGTCGACTCCGGCTTCGTCGGCTCCCGCAACGCGTGGTCGTTCCTCAACGACGCCGCGAGCGTGGGGGTCGCGAACCTCGACACCTTCCGCGAGACGTACGGGGCGCTCGAGGTGGCGACGCAGTTCCTGCTGCAGCCGACGCTCACCGGCGGGTTCTTCGCCTGGTACCTGCACTTCTTCAACGGCATCCAGCCCGGCTACTCGAGCGGGTTCGCGATGACGGCCGCGGACGAGTACTGGTCGGGCAACCCGAACCTGTGGGACGACTTCACGGCGATGAGCCAGGTCGAGGACCTGCTCACCGTCGCCCAGGGCCACATCCTCAGCCAGGAGATGCTCGTGGAGCTCGCGGCCCAGGCGGCCGGCGGGACGGCGCGCGCGGAGACCAGCGTCAGCGAGGTCGCAGCGACCCTGCGGGCGATGATCCCGATGACCGTCGAGGCCAGGCGGTGGAACGCGCCGATCATGCAGCTCATGCCGGCGGGGACCATCCTCACGAACGGCTTCGTCTCGAAGCTCTACTCGAGCCACGGCCTGCTGCCGATCCGGGTCGAGTACCCGGTCGCCGGCGAGACGTGGTCGCAGCGGGCCGCGCTCTACGACAACGCGACGCCGTCGGAGATCTCCGGGACCGAGTCGTACGTGGTCGTCACGCAGGGGCGCCACGGTCCGGAGTTCGTCATCGAGCACTACGGCGCGGCTGGCGAGCACCTCGAGACGGACAGCCGCTCGAGCGCGTCGGGCTGGACGCTCAGCCACGTCTCGCTGGGTGACTCCTGGCTCTCGGACGTCACGCTGCCGCTCAACTTCGTGGTCCTCATGTCGCCGGCGACGCTCGTGGTGGCGGACCAGCGGGGGCGCCGGTTCGGCGCCGTGGGCAGCAAGCGGTGGGACGACATCCCGGGCGCGCTCCCGGCCATGGGCGCGCCGGGCCTGTACCTGCTGCCGCTCGAGGAGGACCTCGACCTCAGCATCCACGGCACGGGGACGGGCACCTACACCGTGGCCGTGGTGGCGGGGTCCCTGGGCCGGTCGGTCACCCTCGTCGACGTCCCGGTCACCGGGAGCACCGTGGACCGGCTGACGCTCCGGCACGAGCTCGGCCAGGTCGTCGTGACCACCAAGGACGACGCGAAGGAGTTCTCGCTGATGGTGGGGGCCACGGACGGGTCGATGTCGCGCGCCGTCGGCGTGCGGGACGTCTCGGTCGCGCCGGGCGCCCCGTTGTCGATCACGGCGACGAGGGACCTCGCCGAGTTCGCGATCGACAGCCCGGCCGGAGCGCGCCGGGCGGACGTCCACCTCATGGCGTCCCAGGGCACGGAGCCCTCGGCCGCCGACTTCCAGGTCGACGTCGGCGCCGGATCCGCGTTCCGGGTCACGGACTGGCGGGACCTGGGGCCGAGCAGCCTCGTGGCCGACTGAGTGCCGGCAGCATGCACCGGCAGCGACCGGGAGCACGATCGCGTCGACCGGTCGGGTGCGCACCTCGCACCCGGCCGGTGGGCCGTGCCCGCCCGTCGGTCAGGTGGTCCCCGCCGGGCGAGGGCGGGACGGGCGGCGCGCCGCCTCGAGCGCGCGGATCAGCGTCTGAGCGTCCCACGGGCCGGTGTGGCGCTGGTCGCCGACGAAGAACGTCGGCGTGCCGCGCGCGCCGCTCGCCTCGGCGTCGGCCACGTCCTCGCGGACCCGCGCGGCGTGCCGGCCCTCGGACAGGTCGCGCAGGAAGACCTCGACGTCGAGCCCGAGCTTCCCCGCGTAGCCCGCGAGGTCCTCGAGCTCGAGCTCGTCGTGGTGGGCGTAGAGCAGGTCGTGCATCTCCCAGAACCTGTCGTGCGCCGCGGCGGCCTCGGCAGCGGCGGCGGCGAGCTCGGCGTGCGGGTGGACGTCGGGCAGGGGCAGGTGGCGGAAGACGTAGCGCAGGTCGGCGCCGAAGTGCTCCCGGACCTCCTTCCCGACCCCCGTGGACCGGGCGCAGAAGGGGCACTCGAAGTCGGCGTACTCCACGAGCGTCAGGGGTGCCGAGGCGTCCCCGCGGATGCGGTCGCGCGTCGGGTCGACCGGCCGCGCGAGCGTCGTCGGCAGGCCCGCGGACGTCTCGCCGTGCAGCGCCGCCGCCAGCCGGAAGACGAGGGCGCCCACTCCCGTCGCGAGGACGACCGCCAGCAGGACGCCGACCGTCGCGTGGTCCGCGAGGTCCTCGTCCTCGAAGGCGAGCCCGATGATGAGGAGCGAGACCGTGAACCCGATGCCCGAGAGCGCGGCGCCGCCGAGCACCTGACCGGGGCCGACGCCCTGCGGCAGCCGGCCGAGCCCGAGCCGCGCACCGAGCAGCGCGAAGCCGCCGATGCCGAGCAGCTTGCCGACGACGAGCCCGAGCACGACGGCCCACGTCACCGGCGACCTCAGCGACTCGCCGAGCACGCCGCCACGCAGGTCGACGCCCGCGTTGGCCAGCGCGAACAGCGGCACGACGACGAACCCCGTCCACGGGTGCAGGACGAGCTGCACGCGCTCGTTGACCGGCACGGCCCGTGCGAGCGCGTCGCGCGCCGACCGTCCGACGACGGCCAGCGGCGACTGCCGGAAGGCGCGGAAGCGGCTCGCTGCGCCCTCGACGGCCTCCCGGCGCGGGGCGAAGGCCGGGATGAGCAGCCCGGCGACCATGCCGGCGATCGACGCGTGCAGACCGGACTCGAGCGTCGCCAGCCAGAGCGCGATCGTCACGACCACGTACGGCCACGCGCGCCAGACGCCGAGCCGGTCGAGGACCACGAGCAGGACGACGCCCGCCGCGGCGGCGGTGAGCGCGGGCAGGTGGATCGCGCCGGAGTACACGACGCCGATGACGCTGACCGCGACGACGTCGTCGACCACCGTGAGCGTGAGGAGGAAGACGCGCAGCTGGGTGGACATGGACGGTCCGACGAGCGCCAGGGTGCCGAGGAGGAATGCCGTGTCGGTGCCGATGACCACACCCCAGCCGGCCGCCGCGTCGCCCCGCGCGACGAGCAGGTAGAGCACGGTCGGGACGGCCATCCCGCCGACACCCGCGACCACCGGCAGCACGACGCGACGGCGGTCGGTCAGCTCGCCCACGGCGAGGTCGCGGCGGACCTCCATGCCGATGACGAAGAAGAAGACGGCCATGAGGGCGTCGTCGATCCAGTGCCCCAGGTCCATCCCCAGCTCGGCGTCGCCGACCCGGACCGCGAGCTCCGTGGCCCACAGGGCGTCGTACGACGCGGACCAGGGCGAGTTCGCCCACACGAGGGCGAGGACGGACGCGGCGACCAGGAGCAGGGCGCTCGCGGACTCGGTGCTGAGGAACCGGCGCAGCTGGTCGGACAGCTGGCCGGAGAGCTCGCGGCGACGGGTCTGCGCCGGCGTCCCGGCCCGCTGCGAGGTCACGTCGCCAGGCTAGGTGACGCGGCTGGGTGACGCGGCTGGGTGACGCGGTCGGGGTGACGCGGTCAGCTCGCGCGGCCGGCTGACGCGGGCGGACGGACCGGCGGCGGTTGGCGTGCCCGTCCGCGCGACCGGGCGGGCACGCCGCTGCCGGGGACCCTTGTCCGGGCACCTCCTGGACGGACACCCGTCCGATCCCGACGTCCCACGGTCCCGCGCCACCGACGCCTGCCGCGCGGGTCCTTGGTCCCGCGGACCAAAGGCTCATGTGACGGGCCGATCCCGGGCGGACAGTGGTGTCAGAGCTCGATGCGGAACCGGGCTCCCGGAACCGGCGGACGTCGCCGCGACCGGCTCGTCCTGGGAGAAGACCATGACCACCACGACTCGTCCCACCGTCCCGGCCGTGAAGACCGAGGGTGTGAAGTACCAGGAGCAGATCGTCACGAGCTCCGCGGCCCGCAAGGCGCTCGCGGTGGCGCGGATCACGATCGGCTTCACGTTCCTCTGGGCGTTCATCGACAAGGTGTTCGGCCTCGGCTTCGCGACCCCGGCCGAGCGGGCCTGGATCAACGGCGGCACCCCGGCCCAGGGCTTCATCGGCGGCATCGAGGGCCCGTTCGCCGGGTTCTTCCAGATGTTCGCCAACCCGTTCGGCGACGTGCTGTTCATGCTCGGCCTGCTCGGCATCGGCGTCGCCCTCGTCCTGGGCGCCGGCCTCAAGATCGCCGCCGTCTCGGGCACCCTGCTGATGCTCTTCATGTACCTCGCCGAGCTGCCGATCGTCCTCGGCGGCAACAACCCGGTCGTGGACTCGCACTGGCACGAGGCGCTGCTCCTGATCATCGCCGCCGTGACGCTCTCCGGTGACACCTGGGGTGTCGGCCGCACCTGGGGCCGCATCGTCGGCAACAGCTGGCTCCGCTGATCGACCTGCTGGCGCCCTGCGCCGGCAGCACCACAGCACGACGACACGAGGCAGGTCCCGCCGGGACCTGCCTCTCTCGTCGTCCCGTTGCCTCGTCGCCCCCACTCCCTCCTCGCCGCGTCCCCCGAATGTGCGGCGCACGTGACGGGTGGGACCCGTGGGACCCGTGCTGCCTCGCACGCGCACCACTCGCCTCATCGGTCACGTGCGCCGCACATCCTGGGGCGGGGACGGCACACTCGGTCCCGGGGCCGAGCGGTCCCGCCGACGACGAGCGGAGCCGCCGATGCCCGACACCTCGCAGCCCGGACCTGTGACGCGCGTGCTCGCGCCCGACGGCGTCGCGCTCGCCGTGCACGAGCTCGGGACCGGGGAGCCGCTCGTGTGCCTGCCCGGTGGGCCCATGCGCGCCTCGCGCTACCTCGGCGACCTCGGCGGGCTCTCCGGGGTCCGTCGGCTCGTGCGGCCCGACCTCCGGGGTACGGGTGCGTCGGCACCCTCGCCGGACCCGGCCGGTTACCGGACCGACCGCCTCGTCCCCGACGTCGAGGCGCTGAGGCAGCACCTGGGCCTCGACCGGATGGACGTGCTCGGCCACTCCGCGGGCGCGAGCCTCGCGATCGTCTACGCGGCCCGTCACCCGGAGCGGGTGCGGCGGCTGGTCCTCGTGACGCCGAGCCTGCGGGCGGTCGGCATCGCGGTCCCCGACGAGGACCGGCGTGCGGTCGCCGACCTGCGCGCCGACGAGCCGTGGTTCCCGGCCGCCTCGGCGGCCCTGCACGCGCTGGCCGCCGGCACCGCGACCGAGGACGACGAGGAGGCCGTCACCCCGTTCTTCTACGGCCGGTACGACGACGCTGCCCGCGCCCACCACGCCGGGGCGGCCGACGAGATGAACACCCGTGCGGCGACGGCGTCCGTGGCCGCCGGGGCGTTCGACCCGAGGCCACGAGGGCCGCCCTCGCGCGCCTCGAGGCGCCGGTGCTCGTGCTCGCCGGGGAGCTCGACGTCAACACGCCGCCGCAGCGGGTGGCCGAGCTCGCCGCGCTCGTGCCCCACGGGGAGCTCGCCGTCCAGCCGGGAGCGGGGCACTACCCCTGGCTGGACGACCCCGACGCGTTCGTACGCCTGGTCGCCGACTTCCTGGCCCGCCCGACCGGCTGACCCGTCCGCCCGCCCGGTCACCGGGTGAAGTCCGGGCGCGGGCCGTGCTCGGAGCACGCCGCGGACGCCGCCGGCGAGATCCGACCGTCGCGGCAGCGCAAGATCAGCTCGGCGGCGCCGATAGGTGGGGCAGAGGCCTTCCTGCGCACGGGACGGTCCACCGACGGAAGGCGTCCCCGCATGTCTGCACGCACGTCCATCGCACGATCGGGGCGCATCGTCGCCGCGGGCGTCGTCGTCACCGCGCTCGGCGCGGCGCCGGCGCTCGCGCTCCCGGGAGAGCCGCCCGCGTTCACGCTCGACGGCCCTTCCGGGACCATCGACACCGACTCGGTCCAGCTGACGATCGCCGACGCGACGGGCGGCGCGGAGGCGCCGGTCAGCGCCATGGTCTCGGTCAACGGCGACGACCGGCCGTGGGGCGACGTGAACCAGCCCTTCCACCTCGACGGCCTCCCGGACGACGACTACGTGGTCGTCGTCACGGTCCGGGACGCGGAGGACGAGACGGCGTCGCAGTCGGTCTCGTTCACCGTCGACACCGCTGTGGACGTCGTCGCGCCGAGCGTCGCGAACGGGGCGGTCACGCTGACCCGCGGCGCGCTGTCGTTCGACCTCGACACCCTCGTCACGCCGGGCACGGGCGAGGTCTCCGTCGACCTCCTCGAGTTCGGCCCCGACGAGCTCGGCGCGAGCTACGACTGGGAGACGCACGTCGTGACGTTCTCGCCGTGGGAGCCCGGCACGTACACCCTGGACTTCCAGGCGACCGGCCGCACCGAGGGCAACTGGGACGAGATCGACGAGACGTCCGGGGTCGGCACGCTGACCGTCGCGGTCGTCGCACCCGTCGTCTCGTTCGCGGCGAAGCCCGAGGCCAGCACGACGTCGACCTCGGCACACTTCGAGATCGCGGCGGACACCTCGGACGTCGAGGTCTCCTACGTGCTCGACCTCCCCCCGGGCCAGCAGCACGCCAGCCCCGTCCACGTCAGCGGCACGACGATCGACCTCGCGGGTCTCGCCGCCGGTCGCCACACGATCCGCGTGGTCGTGGACAACGGCGTCGTGTGGTCCGCGCTCGACTACGAGTGGGTCGTCGTCGGCACGGGCGCGCCCGTCACGCCGGCCGTGCCGGTCGCCCCGGCGCCCGCCCCTGCCCCGGCTGCCCAGCCGGTCCTCGCGTCGACGGCCATCCCGGCCTCGGTCGTCGCCCGCGGCATCCGCGCCGGTGCGTCCGGCGAGTCGGTCGCGATCATCCAGCGCGTCGTCGGCGCGACCCCCGACGGCCGCTTCGGCAAGCAGACGCGCGCCGCCGTCGTCGCCTTCCAGCGCGCGCACGGCCTCGTGCCCGACGGCATCGTCGGGCCGCTGACGTGGGCCGCCATCGTCTCCGCCGCGAACGGCGGCTCGCCCGTCGCCGCCTCGAGCTCGGCGATCCCCGCGGCGCAGGTCGCCCGGGGCATCCGTCAGGGTGCGAGGGGCACGTCGGTCGCCGTCATCCAGCGGGTCGTCGGCGCGGACGTCGACGGCCGGTTCGGCCCGCGCACCAAGGCCGCCGTCCGGTCGTGGCAGGCCGCGCACGGACTGGTCGCCGACGGCATCGTCGGCCCGCTCACGTGGGCGGCGATGACCGCGCGCTGACCGCGACAGCACTGCACGACGAGGCCGCCCCCACCGACCGGTGGGGGCGGCCTCGTCGCGTCGGAGGTCAGGCGCGCTCGCGGCGGTAGAGCGCCCGCGACCACGCGTAGCCGACCGCCCCGAGGAGCAGGCACCACCCGAGCGCCAGGACCGTCGTGGACGCGTCCGGCGCGGTGCCCGTGAGCAGGGCCCTCGTGGTCTCGATGATCGGCGTGAACGGCTGGTACTCGGCGAACCAGCGCACGGCCGCGGGCATCGTCTCGACCGGCACGAACCCGCTGCCGAGGAAGGGCAGCGCCGTGAGGAGCATCGGCGTGTTCGACGCCGTCTCCACGGACTTGGCGGCGAGGCCCATCGCGACGCACAGCCAGCTGGTCGCGAAGGCGACGACGACGACCAGCCCGAGCAGCGCGAGCCAGCCGAGCGGCCCCGCGCCGGGCCGGTACCCGAGCGCAACGGAGAGCCCGAGCACGATCACGACGGCGACCACCGCCTGGATCACCGTGCCGAGCACGGGTCCGCCGAGCACCGAGCCCGGCGCGATGGCCATCGTCCTGAAGCGGGCCATGATGCCGCTCGTCGCGTCCATCGCGGCCGTGATGGCCACGCTCTGCGCGGCGCCCACGACGGCGAACAGCAGGATCGCCGGGGTGATGTACGCGAGGTACGCGGCGCGGCCCTCCGCGCCGGGCGTGACGCCCGGCACGACGCCCGCGCCGAGCGCCCCGCCGAAGACGAAGACGAACAGCAGCAGCAGCACGATCGGGATGCCGACCGTGAAGCTGGTCAGCCCCGGGTAGCGGACGGCGCGGAGCAGGTTGCGGCGCAGCATGGTCAGGGTGTCGGCCAGCGGTCGGGCGCCGGCGCTGGGGGTGATCGTGGCGGCGGTCATCGGGCCACCTCCTCGGTGGTCGTGGCGGACTGGGCGGACGCCGAGGCGCCGGCGGACGCCTCGGTGGAGGGCTCGGTGAGCCGCAGGAAGACGTCGTCGAGCGTGCCGGCGTCGTGGGTCGCCTTGAGGTCGGCGGGCGTGCCATCGGCCACGATGCGGCCACGGTCGAGCACCGCGACGCGGTGGGCGAGCCGGTCCGCCTCCTCGAGGTACTGGGTGGTGAGCAGGATCGTGGTGCCGGCCGCGGCGAGCGCGGTGACCTCGTCCCACAGGGTGCGGCGGCTGCGCGGGTCGAGGCCCGTGGTCGGCTCGTCGAGGAACACGACCGACGGCGAGCCGACGAGCGTCATCGCGAGGTCGAGCTTGCGCCGCATCCCGCCGGACCAGGTCGCGACGGGCTTGCGGGCCGCATCGGCGATGCCGAACTGCTCCAGGAGCGCGTCGACGCGCTGGCGGCCGGCGCGCTTGCCCAGGTGGTGCAGCGACGCCATGAGCCGCAGGTTCTCGACGCCCGTGAGCAGGTCGTCGACCGCGGACATCTGGCCCGTGACGCCGATGGCCGCGCGGACCGCCTCGGGGGCGCCGACGACGTCGTGGCCCGCGACGCGCACCGTGCCGGCGTCGGGGCGCAGCAGCGTGGACAAGACGCCGACGGTCGTGGTCTTGCCGGCGCCGTTGGGCCCGAGGAGGGCGGTGATGGTGCCGGCGGCGACCGTGAGGTCGACGCCGTCGAGCACCGTCTGGTCGCCGAAGGACTTGCGCAGGCCCCGGATCTCGATCGCGGGACTGGTTCCGGGCATGGGGTACCTCCGTGATGGGTCGGTGAGCGGGAACGAGCGGGAAGAGGGCGCGCCGGATCGACGCGTGTGCGCGGAGCGGTCGAGCGGGTGTGGAGCAGGTCGTCCCGTGCGGAGCGGGAGGGAGGACGGAGGAGCGGGTGCGCCGGGCCGTCAGGTCCGGTGGATGGTGATGTCGCCGTAGCCGGTCCGGGCGTGGACCTCCACGGTGCTGTCGGCGGGTCCGGGGTCGTCGACGGCGTCGAGCGCGGTGCGCACGGTGCCGTAGCTCGAGCTGACGTCGAGCCAGGCCGCGGTCCCGCCCCGGATCCCGACGTCGATGCCGCCCACCGCGGTCTTGAGCGTCAGCGCCCCGCGTGAGGCGGCCAGCACCCTGACGTCGCCGTTGGCGGACCGGGCGTCGACGCCGCCCCCTGCCTCGTCGACCGTGACGTCGCCGTTCGCGGCGCGCACGTGGACGTCGCCGGCGACGGACCCGAGCCAGGTCGAGCCGTCCGAGCTCTTGACCACCGCCGTACCGTCGACGGTGCCGAGCCGCACCGCCCCTGAGCCGGTGACCACGGAGGCGGGCCCCGTCGCACGATCGACCGTGACGTCGCCCATGCCGGTGGTGAGCCGGGCGGCGCCGACCTGCTCGCACCGCAGCTCGCCCATCCCGGTCTTGAGCGTGGTCTCGCCGAGCCGGCCCGTCGCCGTGAGCGGCCCGAGCGCGGCGGTGGCGCGCAGCGTCGAGCCGGCCGGGACGCGGAGGACGACGTCGACCGAGCTGCCCTTGCCGAAGAGCGAGAAGCGCTGCGGCGCCCGCACGACGAGCGTCCCGTCGGTGTGCTCGACGCGGGTCTGCTCGGCGTCGCGCACGTCGACGGCGCGGTGCGGGTCCGACGGGAGCACCTCGACGACGGTGTCCGTGCGGTCGGACGCCTCGACGCGCACGGCGCCGGCGGCGATCTCGACCTGGATCGACAGGGGTCCGGGAGTGGTGAACGTGGGCATGTCGGCCTCCTCTCAGCGGACCCAGCCGGTGTACCGCTGCCCGCCCGAGGCAGTGCGGTGCGCCGAGCGCTGCCCGGTCGTGTCGCGCGTGAGCGCGGCGGACGTGGCCCGGACGAGCCAGGCGTTGACCGAGAGACCGTCGGCCGCGGCGGCCTCCTCGACGCGCGTCTTGAGCGACTCGGGGAGGCGCAGGTTGATGCGCGAGGTCACGTCGTCCTCGGACTGCCCGGGGGCGGGCGGTACCGGGGCTGCGGCGGACGTGGCCGGGGCGTCGTCGGCGAAGCTGTGCTCGGCCGGGGCGGGGGTCACGACGAACTCGGGGTCGACGCCGCGCAGCCGCAGCTCGACCGACCCGGGGGCCAGGTCCCTCGTGATGTCGGCGGCGGCGGCGGAGAGCGCGGCGAGCAGGACGAGCCGCGCGCCGGACTCGAGCGGTGCCCCGAGGCGCTCGGCGAGCGCTCGCGCCTCGTCGCCCCCCGCCTCGGCCGCCGTCGCGAGGTCGCGGCGCAGCTGGTCGACATACGGTGTCAGGTCCATGACGCCACTGTGGCACCACTGTGGCGCCATCGCAAGTGCCACTGTGTGCCAAGCGTCGGCGAAGCCGGACATTTCACCCTGTTCAGGACATGTACAACGGTCCTACGCTCGCCGGTGTGTGACATGGCTCACACCCGCGCCAGAGATCGCGTCCGATGCTCATGGCTGCGAGGCGGGTCCGACAGCAAGGGAGCTGTGATGGCCGGTCAGGTGTACGCCCTGCTCGTGGGGATCGACGACTACCCGGCGCCCGTCCCGCGCCTGCGCGGCTGCGTCAACGACGTCACGACGCTGCGCGACCTGCTCCGCGCGCGGGTCGGTGACGGCCTCCACGAGCGCATGCTCCTCGACGCGGAGGCGACCCGCGAGGGCCTGCGCACCGCGTTCACCGAGCACCTCGGCCAGGCAGGCCCGGGCGACGTCGCGCTGCTGTGCTACAGCGGGCACGGCTCGCAGCAGCGCGTCCCGGACGAGCTCCTCGGCGGCGAGGGGGACCGGCTCGACGAGACGCTCGTGCTCCACGACAGCCGCGTCGGCGACGGGCACGACCTGGCCGACAAGGAGCTCGGCGCGTGGGTCGCGGCGGTCGCCGACGCCGGCCCGCACGTGGTCGTGGTCCTCGACTGCTGCCACTCGGGCAGCGGCACCCGCGCCGTCGACGAGGACGGCGAGCGCGAGCGCCGGGCGCCGACGGACGACCGCCCGCGCTCGCTCGAGAGCTACCGCGAGGTGCTCGAGGCGGTGTCCGTTCTCGAGGGCGGCACCCTGCCGGCCGACGACGGCGCGCCGGGCGCGCGCGCCGCGGGCGGGGCGCTCGACGGACCGAGCGGGTGGGCGCAGCCCCGCGCGCCGCACGTGCTCCTGGCCGCGTGCCGCTCGACCGAGACGGCCAAGGAGCTGCAGATCGGCGGACGCGCGCGGGGCGTGCTGAGCGCCGCGCTCGAGACGGCGCTCAGCGGCTCGGGCACGCCCACCTACCGCGAGCTGCACCGCTTCGTCGTCGCGCAGGCGCACAGCCGGGTGCGGCAGCAGAACCCGCAGCTCGAGACCACCCGCGCCGAGGACCTCGAGCTGCCCTTCCTCGGCGGCGCGGTCAGCGCGCGGCCGACGTTGTTCGTCCTCAGCCACGAGGTCCCCGCGGGCTGGGTGCTGGACGGCGGCTCGCTGCACGGCATCCCGGCGCCCGTGGGCGAGGAGACCACCCATCTCGCGGTCCCGGCGGAGGCCGAGGCCGACGAGGGACAGGCCGGTTCCCCGGCAGCCCCGCTGGCCGAGGTGGCGGTCACGGCGGTCGAGCCCGGACGCTCCCGGGTGCGCGTGGAGCCCGAGGGGGCGCTCGACCGTGCGCGGACCTACCGCGCCGTGGTCACGGCGCTGCCCCTGCCGCCGGTCCGCGTGGTCCTCAGCGGAGACGCCGCGGCTGTCGACGCCCTCCGCGCCGTGCTGCCGGGGGAGCCGGGGTCCGATCGTGCCTCGCTCGTGCGCGAGACCACCCACCCCGACGCCGAGCTGTCGGTCGAGGCCACGCCGTCGGGCTACCGCGTCGGCCGACCGGGCTCGGCCCGCGCCCTCGTCGCGCCCGTCGACGGCTCGGGAGCGGACGCGGCTGGACGCACGGCGCTCGTGCTCGAGCACCTCGCGCGGTGGACGCGTGTCGCGGGCCTGAGGAACCCGGCCACGGCGCTCACGGGCGCGGTCCGCGTCCGGCTCGCGCTCGACGTCGGCTCGCTCCCGGCCGGCCAGGGGACGGGGGATGCGCTCCACGCGTCGCCCGACGGCGTGCTGCTCGCGCGGTACGCGCGCGACGCCGACGGCACCGAGCACCCGCCGCCCCTCACGCTCACCCTCGAGAACACGAGCAGCCGCCCGCTGTGGTGCGCGGTCGTGGACCTCCCCGGCACGTACGGCATCTCGGCCGACGCCATGCCGGCCGGCGCCGTCGAGCTGGCGCCGGGCGCCGTGGAGCGCCTCGACCTGGTCGGCGAGGTCCCGGACCACCTCTGGGAGCGGGGCGTGCACGAGCTCGACGACCTCATCAAGGTCGTCGTGAGCACCGACGAGTTCGACCCGCGGAGCCTCACGCTCCCGGACCTCGACGTCGGGCGCCGCGAGGCCCTCCCGGTGGTGCGCGACGTCGGGGAGCCCACCTCGACGCTCGACCGCCTGCTCCAGCGCTCCGGCACGCGGCAGATCCGGCCGCGGCCCAAGGCGGACGAGCGGCGGTCGGACTGGACGACGGTGGACGTGCTGCTCCGGGTCGAGCGACCGCCGGCGGGCGTGCCGATCGGCCGCGACGCGGCGAGCGAGCTGGGGGCGGGCGTCGCGCTCCTGCCGCACCCGGCGCTGCGAGGCGCGGCGTCGCTCGAGTCGAGCGTCCTGGCGACGCGCGACGTCGGCGCACCCGCGCTGCCCGCGGTGCTGCGCGACGCCCCCGACGAGAGCCAGCCCTTCCCCCTGACGGCCACGCGCGGGGACACCGACGCCCTCGACACGCTGGCACTGACGGGGGTGTCCGCCGAGGACGCCGCCCGGGTGACCGAGGGCGAGCCGCTGCGGCTGCGCCTCGACGCGGACCTCGGCGCCGACGAGCACCTGCTGCCGTTCGCGTGGGACGGCGAGTACTACGTGCCGCTCGGCGCCGTGCGCCGCGACGACGCCGGCACGGAGGTGGTGATCGAGCGCCTCCCGCGGCCGGTCGTCACCGAGCGGGACCTCGTCGGGTCGATCAAGATCCTCTTCCGCAAGCTCGTCGGGAAGCGCATCGGCCTCCCGTACACCTACCCGCTCCTGCGCCGCGCGGTGGTCGAGGACGGCGCGCTCCGGTACGACGGCGACCGCGCGGCGATCACGGCCGCCGTCGGGCGCGCGCAGGCCGTCCTGCTCTACGTGCACGGCATCATCGGCGACACCGCGGGCATGGCGCTCAGCTCGGGGCACACCTCGCTCGACCCGCCGCCGCCGCTGCTCGCGGGCCGGTACGACGTCGTCCTCACGTTCGACTACGAGAACATCCACACCCCGATCGGCGAGAACGCGCGGAGCCTCGGCACCGCCCTCGCCGGCGTCGGGCTCGACGGGGCGGGCCTGCAGCGGCTCGACGTCGTCGCGCACTCGATGGGCGGCCTCGTCTCGCGGCACTTCATCGAGCTCGGCGGCGGCGCGACGGTCGTGGACCGGCTCGTGACGCTCGGGACGCCCAACGGCGGGTCGCCGTGGCCGACGGTCCAGAAGTACGCGACCGCCGCGCTCACGCTCGGCCTCAACGGGCTCACCTCGGTCGCGTGGCCGGTAGCCGTGCTCTCGACGCTCATGGGGGCGCTCGAGAAGGTCGACGTCGCGCTGGACGAGATGGAGCCCGGCTCCGGCCTGGTGTCGCTGCTCGCCGGCGCGCCGGACCCGGGGGTCCCGTACACCGTGCTGGTGGGCACCCGCTCGGTCAGCGCCCCCGTCCCGCCCGACGGCGGCTGGCTCCGGCAGCTGCTCGCCCGGGTGCACCCCCTCGCCCTCGTGGACGCGCTGATCGACCAGGTCTTCGCGGGGCTCGCCAACGACATCGCCGTGAGCGTGCCGAGCGGCAAGGCGCTCCCGACGGACCGCTCGCCGGCGCCGGCCGTGCACGAGGTGCCCAGCGACCACATGTCCTACTTCCAGAACCCGGAGGCGCTCACCCGCCTGGCCGAGGCGCTCGCGCCGTGGGGTCCCGCGGTGGCCGTCGCGGGGGAGGGGACCACGGACGGCGCGAGCACGGGCGGCTGAGCCGCACCGCCCATGGACGCGCAGGTGATCGACCTCGACGTGCGGGTCGTCCCCGACGGTGAGGGCTTCCGCGCGGTCGTGCGGTGCGACGCGATCGACTCGGGGACGAGCGGCGCGTTCGTCCCGCCGGTGACCGCCGAGGTGCTCGAGGCGTTCGCGGACGGGCTCCGCAGCGCGCAGGGTCGGCACATCCGGCCGGCCGGGGCGCAGGTGCTCGACGTGCAGGACCAGGCCGACGCCATCGGACGCGCCCTCTTCGAGGGACTCTTCGACCGCGACGCCGTGCGCGTGCTCACGCGCGCGCAGGACGAGGCGCGTGACGCCGGCGCCCTCCTGCGGCTGCGGCTCATGCTCGACGACGCGCCGTCGGTCGCGCGCCTGCCGTGGGAGCTGCTCCTGGACGGCAGCCGGTACCTCGTGCACACCGCCGACGAGTTCGTCGTCCGGTACGCCGACCTCGACCGCCCGCCGCCGCGCGTGCAGCGGGGCGACCGGCTGCGCGTGCTCGTCGTCGCGGCCACCCCGGACGGCCTGACCCGGCTCGACGTCGACCGCGAGCACGCGGGCCTCGTGCAGGCGCTCGCCCCGCTCTCCGACGACGTCGACCTGCACCGGCTCGAGCAGCCGACGCTGCCGGCGCTGGGTGCGGCGCTCGAGCAGGAGTGGCACGTCCTGCACGTCATCGGGCACGGCGAGGTCCGCGACGAGGGCGGCGTCATGGTGCTCGAGCACCCGGACGGCTCGCCCGACGAGGTGGACGCCGCCGTGCTGGGCCGGCTCGTCGCGGGCTCGCCGACCCTGCGCCTCGCGGTGCTCAACGGCTGCAGCACGGCGGCCCTGCCCCTGCACCGGCCCCAGGCCGGCGTCGCGCAGGCCCTCGTGCGCAGCGGCGTCGCGGCGGCCGTCGCGATGCAGTTCCCGATCACGGACCGGGGCGCGATCGAGTTCGCCGCCGGCCTCTACGAGGGGCTGGCCCGCGGCGACCTCGTCGACCAGGCGGTGGCCCGCGGCCGGCGCCGCCTGCTGCGCGGACCCGAGTGGGTGACCCCGGTGCTCGTCACGCGGACCGGTGCGCGGCTCTTCGAGCCCCCGACGCCCGAGCCGGACACCGACGCCGACGCCGCGCCTGCGGCCCCTCGCGCGCTGCGCCCACGGGACCGCGTGCCGCACGGCGTCGTGCCGGCCGTGCTCCAGCCGCGTGGCTGGGTGGTCGACGAGGTGGCCGACTGGCTCGCGTCGGACTCGCGCCTGCTGCTGCTCACCGGCGCGCACGGCACGGGCAAGTCCGTGCTCGCGGCCTGGCTCGCGGGCCAGGACCCCGAGCAGCCCGTCGACGCGGACCTCCCGGAGGGCGTCCGGAGCGGGCTCGCCGCGGTCCGCGAGGGGTGGGACGCCGTCCTCATGAGCACGGCGGCGCTCGCGGGCGGGTCGATGGACCCGCGGTCGTTCGTGCGCGACCTCGCCGAGCAGCTGGCCGCCACGGTGCGGCGCTGGCCCGCGGGCCCCGACCCCGCGGACGCGAGCCTCAGCCACCTCTCGGTGCGCGAGCTCTACCAGGTGCTGCTCGCCCAGCCGCTCGCCGCCGCCCTCGCCGAGCCGGGCACCGGACCGGTCCTGCTGCTGGTGGACGGGCTCGACGAGGCGGGCGCCGGTCCCGAGCCGACGACGCTCGCGCTGCTTGCGGCGCTCGCGGAGCTCACGGTGCCCGGGGTCACGGCGCCCGTGCGCATGCTGCTCGCGGGGCCCGACGACGGCGCGCTCGTCCGCCCGTTCCACGCGGTGCGCGACGTCCGCCGGCTCGACCTCTCGCGCGCCGAGCACCGCGCGCAGGTGGACGAGGACGTCCGGGCCTTCGTGACCGGCCGGCTCGCCGGGCACGGCGTCGCGCCGGACGTGGTCGACCAGGTCACGCGCACGGCGGCGGGCAACTTCCTCGTCGCCCACCACGCCGTCGAGCTGCTGCGCGCCGAGCCGGGGACGACCCCGGCCGAGCTCGAGCTCCCCGGCGACCTCGACGAGTCCTACGACCAGCACGTGCGCCGCGTGCTCGAGCGCGTGCACGGCGAGACGTGGAGCGAGCAGTGGGAGGCGACCGTCGAGCCGCTCCTCGGCGTGCTCGCCGTCGCGCGCGCGCCGGTCGCGCGCGACGCCCTGCTGACGTGGCTCGACTGGAGCGTGCCGCGCCTCAGCGTGGTCCTCGACCAGCTCCAGCAGCTCGTCGTGTGCGACGCCGAGGGCTGCCGGCTGACGCACCCGGCGCTCGGCGCGATGCTGCGCCGGCCGGCGCTCGCGTCCGGGCGCCCGAACGGCCTCCTCGTCGACGTCCGGGCGGCGCACCGTCGCGTCGTCGAGGCCGCGGCCGCGCTGGACGACGCGGCCCTCGCGCGTCCCGACGTCGTCGGCGGCGCCTACCCGCTGGTCCACGCGCCCTGGCACCTCGCGCAGCTGCGCGC
>NZ_JACVQL010000121.1 GCF_019733465.1 Actinotalea ferrariae
GTGGAGGCCACGGGCGACCGCCGAGCGACCTCGTGCGGCGAAGGGCTCCGGTGCGACGCCGCGGCGCGCCCGCCGGGACGGCCGCGCCTCGACGACCGGCGCGTCGGGCCGCGCGCTGTGGGCCAGTCGGACGGTGCCCTGCTTCGCCAGGAGCATCGTCGTCGGCATGCTGTCGATCATGGTTCTCTCCCCTGTCCGATCCTGTCTATATCGGTACAGTAGAGCCCGTCGCTGTACCGGTCAAGTGACCGGTACAGACCGCTCGCACCAGGCGTTCACGCGGGCGGCCCGGCGGCCAGCATCGCGAGCACGCCGTCGTACGTGCCGGTCCGCTCCGCGAAGCGCAGGTGCTGGACGCGCTCGACGAGCACCTCGCCCGTGTCCTGCGTCTCGAGCAGCGCCATGACCTCCGTGAGGTAGTCGTCGAGCGGCATCGCGCTCTCGCGGTCCTCCTGCCCCATGAGCGGCGTGCGCACGGCCGGTGGGACGAGCTCGAGCACCCCGACCGAGGTCCCGGCGAGCTGGACCCGCAGGCTCTCGGTCAGCGAGTGGATCGCCGCCTTGGTCGCGCTGTACGTCGGCGTGAGCGGCAGGGGCACGAACGCGAGGCCCGACGAGACGGTCATGACGACCGCCTCGGGCTGCTCGAGGAGGAACGGCAGGAACTCGGCGAGCATCCGCCGGGGGCCGAGGAGGTTGGTGGTGATCGTCTCCTCCGCGACGGCGAGCGACGCGGGGTCGCGCAGGTCCTCGGGGAGCATGATCCCCGCCATGGTCACGAGCACGTCGAGCTCGGGGTGGGTGCGCGTCACGACCTCGAACGCCCGCCGGATCGAGGCCGGGTCCGTCATGTCCAGCACGACGGAGTCCATCCCGGGGTGGTCGCGCACGAGGGCGTCGAGCTGGTCCGCGCGTCGGCCGGCGACGATCACGGTGCTGCCCGCCTCGTGGAGGCGGATCGCGAGCCCGCGGCCGATGCCGGACGTGCCTCCGGTGACGAGTGCGGTGCGTCCTGAGAGCTTCATGGGTTCCTCCTGTGGTGGTTCGGTCACCACCACCGTCGGCGCCCGGACGCGCCGGCGGGAGAGGAGCGTCGAGCCAGGGACCGCCGGTCCCTGGCTGCGCCCTGGTCACGCCGACGGCGCCTCACGCAGGATGGCCGCGTGGACAGAGAAGCCCTGGCCGACTTCCTGCGTCGTCGTCGTGCCGCGCTGCGACCCGCGGACGTCGGGCTCGCCGAGGGCGCCCGACGCCGCACGGCCGGGCTGCGTCGCGAGGAGGTCGCCGCGCTCGCCGGGATGTCCGCCGACTACTACACGCGGCTCGAGCAGCAGCGCGGGCCCCGGCCGTCCGAGCAGATGCTCGCCGCGATCGCCCGTGCGCTGCGCCTGACCGCCGACGAGCGCGACCACGTCTTCGTGCTCGCCGGCCACGTGGCTCCGCCACGGAGCCGGCGCACCCTCGACGTCAGCCCCGCCCTGCTGCGCGTGCTCGACCGGCTGCACGACACCCCCGCGCTCATCATCACCGACGTCGGCGAGACCCTCGCGCAGAGCCGCCCCGCGGTCGCGCTGTTCGGCGAGCGCACGCAGCTGCCGTGGCCGGCCCGCAGCTCGTACTACCGGTGGTTCACCGACCCCGTGGAGCGCGAGCTCTACCCGCAGCGGGACCACGCGCACCAGAGCGCGATCCAGGCCGGTGCGCTGCGCGCCGCGCTCGCCGACGGAGGGCCGCGGGGCGCCGCGGCCGACCTCGTGCGCCGCCTCCGGGGCGAGAGCGCGGAGTTCGTCGAGGTGTGGGAGCGGCACGAGGTCGTGCGGTCGCGGTTCGACGACCACAAGACGCTCGTCCACCGCGAGCTCGGTGCGATCGAGGTCGACTGCCAGGTCATGTACAGCGAGAACCGCGCGCAGGCGCTGCTCGTGCTCACCGCGACGCCCGGCACCGAGAGCGACGAGAAGCTGCGCCTCCTCGCCGTGATCGGCGACCAGCGCCTCAGCACCCCCTGAGGTCACCGCCGCTGCTGTGGATGGAGCGGCACGACGCGGGCCCGCGTGCCACGGTGGACGCCATGGCACGCGAGCAGCTCTCCCCGACCCTCATCAGCTGGGCCTCCGTCCTGGACCCGCAGACCCGGGAGCAGGCGCTGCGCACGGCGCGCATGCCGTTCATCCACCCGCACGTCGCGCTGATGCCCGACGCCCACCTGGGCAAGGGCGCCACGGTCGGCAGCGTGATCCCGACCGTCGAGGCGATCATCCCGGCGGCCGTGGGCGTGGACATCGGGTGCGGCATGATCGCCGTCCGCACGCAGTGGACCGAGGAGCAGCTGCGGGCCGCGGGGCCGCTCGCGCCGCTCCGGGTCGCGATCGAGCGGTCCATCCCGCTGTCGGCCGGGAACTACAACCAGAAGCTCACGGGGTCGGCGGCCGAGCGCGTCGCGACGCTCGAGGCGCAGGCCGCGGAGATCGGCTTCGACCCGTCGTCCTACGCCAACCGCTGGCGGCTCCAGCTGGGGTCCCTCGGCTCCGGCAACCACTTCATCGAGGTCACGGTCGACGAGGAGAGCCGCGTCTGGCTCTTCCTCCACTCGGGCTCGCGCGGCATCGGGAACCTGCTCGCCCAGCACCACATCCGGGTCGCCGTCGAGCGGTGCCGGAAGGAGCGCGTCGACCTGGAGGACCGCGACCTGGCGTACCTCGAGGAGGGCACCGACGAGTTCTGGGCGTACATCCGCCAGCTGCGGTGGGCGCAGGACTTCGCCCTGCTCAACCGCGAGGAGATGATGGACCGCGTCGTCGCCGCCGTCGCGCGGCACATGGGCGAGGACGTCCAGGAGGCCGAGCGCGTCAACTGCCACCACAACTTCACCGAGCAGGAGGAGCACTTCGGCCGCACCGTCTGGCTCTCGCGCAAAGGCGCGATCAAGGCCGACGTCGGCGACGCCGGGCTCATCCCCGGCTCGATGGGGACGGCCTCCTACGTCGTGACCGGCAAGGGCGACCCGGACTCGCTGAGCTCGTCACCGCACGGCGCCGGCCGGAGCCACTCGCGCACCGCGGCACGCAAGCTGTTCACGCGCGAGCAGCTGCGTGAGGCCATGCGCGGCATCGAGTACCGCGACACCGACGCGTTCATCGACGAGATCCCCGCCGCGTACAAGGACATCGACCAGGTCATGGCGGACTCCGCGGACCTCGTCGAGGTCCGCCACACGCTGCGCCAGGTGGTGAACGTCAAGGGCGACTGAGCGCCGGGTCCCCCGCGAGAGGGGGCCCGGCGCCCGGCCTGCGTCACCAGCGCGAGCTGGACCAGCAGCCCTCCGGGTCCGCCTCCACCGGCGCTGCGTCGTCGAGCGTCCTGGCGGCGAGGGCGCGCGCGAGGTTCCAGTCGCCCGCGCCGTGCGGGGCCGCGACGGGGAGGGCACCGAGCACGCACGAGCGCAGCGGTTCGTCGAGCCCGTCAGCGGCCGGCACCGCGTCGGCCGAGAGGCCCTGCAGGTAGGCGACGTCGAGCGGCACCTCGAGCCGGGCGCTCGTGTTGTGCCGCAGGATCAGCGCGTCGGGGTTCACGCCCACGAGGCCGAGCATCCCGGCCGCGACGGTGAGCAGCACGGCGCGCGGGAGCCACGGGGCGGGCAGCGGACGCTCCTGCGTGGCGCGGCGCAGCCCAGCGACCATCACGAGCACCAGGACCGCGGCGAGCACCACCTCGACGACGACGACGAAGAGCCGCAGCCGCGTCAGCCCGAAGGCGTCCATGTAGAGGTCCATCCGGCGCAGCGCGGACGCGACGACGCCGAGCGTCCCGAGGCACAGGACGCCGAGCGCCGCACGGGTCACGAGGTGGTCCCGCGCCGTCGTTCGTGGCGCGTACCGCGCGGCCACGCCGACGACGACGAGCGTGAGCGCCGTCGCGACGACCAGCTGCGCGAAGCCCTCGCGGGCGTACTCGGCGTAGCCGAGGCCGGCCGTCGCCTGCACGTACGCGTGCCCCCCGACGAGCGCACCGAGCTGGACGAGGACGAAGCCGATCACGAGCGCGTCGAGCGCCACGATCGGCGCGAGCCACTCCCCGCGACGCGCCGCTCGACCCGGTCCCGGCCGCAGGGCCGTCCAGGTGGGCGGCGCGATGCTCAGGTGGGCGAGCGACGCCGCCACGGCCGCGACCATGACGCCGACGACGACCTGGGCGGGCAGGAGGTCGACCGAGAACGAGGGCAGGTAGCTCGCGAACACCTGGTCGGCGCTGGCGAACAGCATCCCGAACACGAGCAGCAGGCCGACCGTGATGGCGACGCTCCGCAGCACCACGAGCGCCTGACCGCGCCGCGACCCGGCCCCGTAGGCGATCGTGCGCGTGACCCACGGCAGCGACCGCACGAGGCCGGCCGCCCACGTCGGGCCGCTGAGCAGCAGCGACGCGGTCGACGTCGACGACGTCGCCGCCGCGGTCCCCGCGACGGCGGCGACCACGACGCACAGCGCGACGAGCCAGCCGGCGTCGCGCAGCGCGACCACACCGAGCAGGGCCACCGAGACGACCACGACCGCCAGGTCGCCGAACGCCCGCCGCCGCACGAGCCCGGGGACGGCCGGCGCCCAGACGACCGCCCCGACGAGCGCGAGGCCGAGTCCCGGGCGATGGCCCACGAGCAGGACGGCGCCCACCAGCCCGACGACGGCGACCGTGACGAGCTGTGCGACGGACGCCGGAGCACGGTAGCCCGCCCAGAACCGGCCGAGCGGTGTCTCGACGGCGGGTACGGCGATCGCGGTCACGGGCCCGACGGGTGCCGGGGGCGGCAGGGCCGTCGCCGGTCCCATGGGGACCGGGCGTGGCAGGGGCGGCGGAGGTCCGACGGGGTGCGGCGAAGGGGGCTCGGTCATGGTCAGCACGCTAGGGATCGGCGGCTCACCGGGGCGCGGGGCGGCGCGGCGGGTTCGGTCGAGGTGTTGTGTCGCACCGTGCAGATCCTGTGAGCGACCGCTCGGGTCGGAGCCGCCGCGCGGGCACGCCGTGGTGTCACGGCCGCAGGACGCGCGAAGGGCCCCGCACCTGCGTGTCTGCAGGTGGGGGCCCTTCGTGTCGCGAGCCGCCTATCAGAATCGAACTGATGACCTTCTCATTACGAGTGAGACGCTCTACCGACTGAGCTAAGGCGGCGCGCTCACCCGTCGAGGCGTGAGCGGGGACCACTGTACCGACCGCCGGCCGAGGCTCCAAAAGCAACGGTGCCGGCGGTCCCCGGACGGGTCAGAGCGTCAGCACTCGAGGCCGTCCTCGGGCACCGTGCCCTCGACCAGGTAGGCGTCGACGGCGTCCTCGACGCACGCGTTGGAGCGCCCGTAGGCCGTGTGCCCCTCGCCCTCCCAGGTCACGAGCACGCCGGACTCGAGCTGCTCCGCGAGCGCGACGCTCCACTCGTACGGCGTCGCCGGGTCGCCCGTCGTGCCGACGACGACGATCGGCGCCGCACCCGGTGCCGTGATCGGGGCGCGCTCGGCCTCGGACTGGAAGGGCCACGACTCGCAGCCGACCGCCATCGCGAAGTCCCGGCCGAACGTGGGCGCCTGCGCGGCGACCTGGTCGGCGAACGCGACCATCTCGTCGTACGTGCGCTCGGGCGTCGGGTAGTCCAGGCAGTTGATCGCCGTGAACGCGATCATCGAGTTCGACAGGTAGGAGCCGTCCGGGCCGCGGTCGAGGTAGAAGTTCGCGAGCTCGAGGAGCGTGGCCCCCGTGTTCTGCTGCATGGCCTCGGCCAGGGCCATCGTGAGGTACGGCCACGACGCGTCGTCGTACAGCGTCACGACGATGCCGTAGAACGCCATCGTGCCGTTGACGACCGCGCCGTTGCCGGCGTCGAGCGGCCGGCGCTCGATGCGGGCGACGAGCTCCGCGATCTGCTGCTTGCCCTCGTCGACGGACCCGTCCAGCGGGCAGCCGCGGCCGGCCTGGCAGTCCTCGACGTAGGCGCTCAGCGCCTCCTCGAAGCCGATGGCCTGGCCCACGACCAGGTCGTCGTTCGACATCGCCGGGTCGAGCGCGCCGTCGAGCAGGAGCCGGCCGACGTTCTCGGGGTACAGGTCCGCGTAGGTCGCGCCGAGGAACGTGCCGTACGAGAAGCCGGCGTAGTGCAGCTTCTCGTCGCCGAGGACGGCCCGGAGCAGGTCGAGGTCACGCGCGGCGCTCACCGTGTCGATCTGGCCGAGCAGCGGCCCGGTCGCGTCCAGGCAGCCCTGGCCGAACGCCTGCACGGACGCGCGCGCCGCCTCGACGTCGGCCTGGCTCTCGAGGACCACGTCGGTCGTGAGGAACTCGTCGACCACCGGGTCGGGCCCGCAGCTGACCGCCGACGACGAGCCGACGCCGCGCGGGTCGAACGCGACCACGTCGTACGCCGCGACCACCGGCTCACCCATGACGTCCGAGACGGCGTACTCGAGGAACTCGATGCCGGACGAGCCCGGACCGCCGGGGTTGATGAGGAGCGAGCCGATCCGCGCGTCGGCCGGCCCGGTCGCGACGGAGCGCTGCAGCGCGAGGCTGATCGAGCCCGCCGACGCGTCCTCCCAGTCGAGCGGCGCCTGCACCGTGGCGCACTCGAAGGTGCCGCACGACGCCCACGTGACCTGCTGCTCGTAGAACCCCTCGATGCTGTTGGCCTCGGGGGCCGCGGTGCTCGGGCTCGTCGTCGGCTCGACCTCCGGAGTCGTCTGCTCCTTCGGGGCGACGCACGCGCTCAGCGCGAGGAGTGCGACGGCGCCCGCAGCCACGGCGCGCACGCGCCGGCCGACACGTCCACCCGGGAGCCCGGGGGCGACCCGGTCGCGTCCGGCACGGTCGACGGTGCGGTGGACGGGGCGGGGTGACGGGCGGGACGCGTGCAGCACCGGGCAACGGTAACCGGCACCGCCGACACCCCGGGCCACCGCCCGGCGGGCGGACCCGCGAGCCCACCGAACGGCCCAGCCCGGCGGCCGACGCGGTCGCTCAGCCGTCGGCTCAGCCCGGCGGGTCGACCCGGCGGGTCGACCCAGTGGCTCGAACCGGCGGCTCAACCCTGCGGGCGCAGCGCGACCGCCATCGCCTCCATCGCGAGCAGCGGCGCGACGTTCCCCTCGAGCCGCGTCCGCGCCTCGCCGATCGCGTCCATCCGCCGGATGGTCTGCTCGGGTGTGCTCTCGGCGGCGAGCCGACGGATCTCCGCGTGGACGGGGTTGACCAGCTCGACGTCGGCACCCAGCTGCACCACGAGCACGTCCCGGTAGAGCGAGAGCAGGTCGAGCAGGCACCGGTCGAGGACGTCGCGCTGGGCACGCGTCGAGCGCCGCTTCTGGTCCTCCTCGAGCTGACGCACCTGCGCGCGGACAGCCGGCGGCAGCGTGGCGAGCCCCTCCGCGCCGAGGGTGTGCAGCAGGGCGGTCTTCTCGGCGGCGTCCCGGTCCTCCGTCGCGGCCTTCGCCTCGGCGGTCGCGACCTCCACGAGGTCGGCGGCCGCGAGCACGGCGTCGCCCACCCCGCGGATCTCCGCGGCGAGCCGGAGCGTGCGCGTGCGGCGCTCGCGTGCGTCCGGGTCCCGGGCGAGCCGGCGGGCCAGCCCGATGTGGCTCTGCGCGGCCCGCGCCGCCATCTCGGCCACCTCCGGGTCCACGCCGTCACGCTCCACGAGGAGCGCCGCGACGTCGGCGACCGGCGGCACGCGCAGCGCGACGCCCCGGCAGCGCGAGCGGATGGTCACCACGACGTCGTGGGGGCTGGGTGCGCACAGCAGCCAGACGGTCCGCGGAGGCGGCTCCTCGATCGCCTTGAGCAGCACGTTCGATGTGCGCTCCTCCATGCGGTCCGCGTCCTCGACGATCATGACGCGCCAGCGCCCCTGCGACGGTGCCTGCTGCGCGACGCCGATGAGCTCGCGCACCTCGTTGATGCGGATGAAGACCTTCTCGGTCGCGACGACCTTCACGTCCGCGTGGGTGCCGGCGAGCGACGTCGTGCACGCCTGGCAGCGGCCGCAGCCACCCTGCTCGCACTGGAGCGCGGCGGCGAAGGCACGCGCGGCGTTCGACCGCCCCGAGCCCGGCGGCCCGGTGAGCAGCCACGCGTGGGTCATCGCCGTGGCGTTGCTGCTCGCCTCGCTCAGCACCTCGACCGCTCGGCGCTGCCCGACGAGCCCGTCCCAGACGCTCACGGCGACACCGGGCTGGGCGTGTGGTGGGCCGCGGCCCGCTGCGTGAGCAGCCCGTCGACGCGCGCGGCGACCTCCGCGTGCACGGCGTCCGCGTCACGCGCGGCGTCGACCACGAGCCACCGGGCCGGGTCTGCGGCCGCCCGGTCGAGGAACGCCTGCCGCGTGCGGACGTGGAAGTCGAGCCCGGCGCTCTCGAGGCGGTCGGGGGCTCCCGTGAGCCGGCCCAGACCCACGCGGGGGTCGAGGTCGAGGAGCACCGTGAGCTCCGGCAGCAGGCCGTCCGTCGCCCACAGCGAGAGCCGCTCGACCTCGTCCGCGCCCAGGTCGCGGCCGTTGCCCTGGTACGCGACCGACGAGTCGAGGTACCGGTCGGTGAGGACGACGGCGCCCCGCTCGAGCGCCGGCCGGATGACGGTGTCCACGTGGTGCGCGCGGTCGGTCGCGTACAGCAGCGCCTCCGTGCGCGGGCTCACGTGCTCGCCGTGCAGGACCGCGTTGCGCAGCTCGACCCCGAGCGGGGTGCCGCCGGGCTCACGCGTGCGGACGACCTCGTGGCCGAGCGCGACCAGGCGGTCGGCGAGCAGACCGAGCTGGGTCGACTTGCCGACGCCGTCGCCGCCCTCGAAGGAGATGAGCACGGCGTCAGGGTAGTCCGGCCCACCGACAGCGACGGACGGCCGCAGGCGGCGGCTCCCCGGTCACTCGCCCGGGTAGGCGACCCCGACCTGGCGCCGGATCTCGTCCATCGTGCGCATCACGGCGAGCGAGTCCTCGTGCGTGATGACCGGGCTCTCGGTCGCGCCCTCGGCGACGCGGCGGGCCACCTCGGCGGCCTGGTACTGGAAGCCACCGTCGACCTCGCGGTCGAAGGACCAGTACGAGCCGTCGTTGCGGATGACCGTGAACGCCGTCGGGCGGTAGAAGTCCGTCTCGATCTCGATCCGGCCCTCGGTGCCGCCGATGACGGCCGTCGTGGCGGTGCGCGACCAGAGGGTCGTGTGCAGCGACGCCTGCGTCCGCTCGCCGTAGCCCAGCGCGATGCTGATCTGGCCGTCGACGCCCGTGGCGGTCAGCGAACCCGTGGCCTGGACGCGGTCCGGGACGCCCAGCACGTCGTGCGCGAAGGAGACCGGGTAGACGCCGAGGTCGAGCAGCGCACCGCCCGCGAGCTCCGGGTTCATGAGGCGGTGCGACGGGTCGACGTCGCCGAACGCCTGGCCGTGGTCGGCGAGGAGCGAGACGACGTCGCCGATGTCACCGCGCTCGAGGACCGAGCGGAGCGCGACGACGTGCGGCAGGAACCGCGTCCACATGGCCTCCATGAGGAACACGCCGGCGGCACGTGCGGCGTCGACGACCTCCTGCGCCTCGGCGGCGTTGCGCGTGAACGACTTCTCGACGAGCACGTGCTTGCCCGCCGCGATCGCGAGCAGCGCGTGGTCGCGGTGCTCGGAGTGCGGGGACGCGACGTAGACGGCGTCGACCGACGGGTCCGCGACGAGGGACTCGTAGCTCCCGTGCACGCCGGGGATGTCGTACTCGGCAGCGAATGCCGCGGCGCGGTCGCGGTTCCGCGAGCCGACGGCGACCAGCTCGCCCTGCGTGTGCTGCCGGACGGCCGTGGCGAAGGTGTGCGCGATGCCGCCGGGCGCCAGGATCCCCCAGCGGATCGACGGGGCGGTGCGCGGGTCCTCGGCGTGTGTCATGGACGCCACCGTAGCGGCGCCGGGTGACGCTGCGCAGGCCGTCTCGGATCGTTCCGACCCGCGCCGCGAGCCGGTCGCCGGCTCACGCCTCCGGGTGCCGATCGCGCGCGCCCGACCTACCGTCGAGACGACCCACGCACCCGACGACGGAGGATCGGCATGTCCCACCTCAGCGGCAAGACCGTGGCCTTCCTGGCGACGAACGGCTTCGAGGACAGCGAGCTGACCAGCCCGTGGCAGGCGGTCACGGAGCACGGCGCCCAGGCGGTGCTCGTCTCGCCCGAGTCCGGGTCGATCACCGGCAAGAACGGCCACGAGGCGCAGGTCGACGAGGCCGTGAGCGGCGCCGACGCCGGCCGCTTCGACGCGCTCGTGCTGCCCGGCGGTGTGGCGAACGGCGACAAGATCCGCATGGACGCCGACGCCGTGCGCTTCGCCAAGGCGTTCTTCGAGCAGGGCAAGCCCGTGGGCGTGATCTGCCACGGCGGCTGGATCCTCACCGACGCCGACGTCGTCCGGGGCCGCACGCTGACCTCGTACCCGAGCCTGCAGACGGACCTGCGCAACGCCGGCGCCACCTGGGTGGACGAGGAGGTCGTGGTCGACAACGGCCTCGTCTCGAGCCGGACGCCGGACGACCTGCCCGCGTTCAACGACAAGCTCGTCGAGGAGATCGGCGAGGGTCGGCACGAGGGCCAGACCGCCTGACGGCGTCGGCCCGGCCGGTCGGGGGTCTCCTAGGCTCGCCGGCATGGAGCGACCGGCCGGCACCGCACGCCACGTGGTCGCGTGCGGCCTCGCGACGCTCGACGTCGTGCAGACGGTCGACCGGCTGCCCGCGCCCGACGAGAAGGTCGTGGCTCGCGGGCTCTGGGTCGCGGCCGGCGGCCCGGCGGCGAACGCCGCGGTCACGGCGGCGGGTCTCGGTGTCCGCGCGACGCTCGTGAGCCGCGTGGGCGACGGGACCGTCGCGCGCGTCGTCCTCGACGACCTGCACGCGCACGACGTCGAGGTGCTCGACCTCGCGCCCGAGGGCGCCTCCCCCGCGGTGTCGACCGTCCTGGTCACCGCCTCGACGGGCGAGCGCGCCGTCGTCTCCGTCAACGCCACCACCCCCCGCTCCCTCACCGACGTGACGACGTCTGCCGAGGCGTGGGAGGACGCTGTGGCATCGGCCGGTGCCGTGCTCGTCGACGGGCACCACCTCGACCTCGCTCTCGGGGTCGCGGCGGCCGCGCGCTCGGCCGGTGTGCCGGTGCTCCTCGACGGCGGGTCGTGGAAGCCCGGGCTCGAGCGGCTCCTGGCGGTCACGGACGTCGCGCTGCTGTCGGCCGACTTCCGCCTGCCGGGCGCGTCCGGCACGCCCGCGGCGCTGCTGCGCGCCGTGCGGGGCCTCGGCCCCGCGCACGTGGCGCGGTCGCAGGGGTCCGGACCGGTCCAGCTCCTCGTGGACGACGACGTGGTCGAGGTGGCCGTCCCGGCGGTCGACGTGGTGGACACGCTCGGCGCGGGCGACGTGCTGCACGGCGCGCTCGCGGCCTGGCTCGCGGTGCACGGGCCGCCCGCCGTCCTGGGCGACCTGCGGGCCGGGCTCACCTACGCTGCGCACGTGGCGTCGTCGTCGTGCACCGGGCAGGGCGCGCGCGGCTGGCT
>NZ_JACVQL010000122.1 GCF_019733465.1 Actinotalea ferrariae
CGGAAACGGGGGCGGCCTCGCTGCATTTCCGGTGAGTAGCCGCCCGACCGTCGCGCGGGCTGCGTCGTTCGCCGGTGCTCGCGTGCGCTTTGAGTCGGCCGGAGTGGCCGCGCGGACGCGCGAGAGCTCTGGTGGTCGGCGTGCCATTCCGTCGAGTGCTCGGTCGCGAGCACCTCGCCGCTTTGCGCAGGTTGCGCCTCACGATCGTGCGTCTCGTGTGATCGGTGATGGGCGCCGGACGTCGCGTGAGACCATGAGAAGTAGTCGAGAAGAGAGGACGTGCCCTCGGTGTCAGAGGACAGCACGGCAAAGGGATCAGCCAGCGGAGACCGTCCGCGGTCGGGGCGCGCAGGAGGTGGCGCGGGTAGTGGCGGTGGACGGCAGGATTCGTCACCTCGCGGTCGCGCCGAGCGTGGTGGCTCTCGTCCCGCAGCTGAGGGAGGCCGTTCCTCGGGCGGTGCCGGGCGGGACTACGACGGCCGTGGCGGAGCTCCTTCTGGTGACGGCCCGCGCGGTGGCCGCAGCTATGCCGCCCGGGGTGGCGCAGGGGGCGGCCGTGACGCCCGGCCCGGTGCGCGTGGATACGTCGACGGCGGTGGCCGGCGAGGTGACGCTCGTGCGGCGGCTTCCGGTAGTGGTGACGCCGACCGCCGGTCGTCGGGCCCTGGTCGTGACCGCGACTCCACCGGTAGCACGCAAGGACGCGGCTACAGCGCGCGCGGAGCCGGTGCGGCCGGATCGCGGGCCGGGAGCTCACGCGACGACGACCGCAGGCCGTACGGTCGCGGCGTCGACGCGCGCGGCGCCAGTGGCGCCGGGTCGTCGCAGGGGCGGGGCGGTTGGGGGACGGCGCAGAGGGCGCCCGGAGGTCCAGGAGCCGGCGCTGCCGCGAGCGGAGAACGACCGGCGGGCGGAGGCCGAGCGGGAGGCACGGATCGCCCGCGAGCCCAGTCCTCGAACGCGGAGGGCGCGCCGCGCTCGGACCGGAGGTCCGGAGACGGTTGGTCGTCCCGCGCCGGGGGAGCGCGTGACAGCGCTGGCGGTCCGCGGGCTGGAGCACGTGGGGCGCCGACGTCGGGTCACGCCGGAGCCCGCGGCGCCTCGCGGGGTGAGTCGCGAGGGGCCACAGGTACGGATCGCGGGGGAGCCGGCCGCGGGGGGCCGCGCCGAGACGCCGTCGACCGTGCCTCGGGGCGTTCGTTCGAGGCGCGGGGCGAGGCGCCCGAGCGCGCTCGTGGCCCTGTGGCACCGCAGATCCCGGACGACGTGCAGGCGGCCGATCTCGACCGTGCTGCGCGCAGCAGGCTGAGGACTCTGAGCAAGGACAACGCCGACGGGGTCGCCCGGCATCTCGTGATGGCCGGACGTCTGCTCGACGAGGACCCGGAGCTCGCGTACGAGCACGCCCAGGCGGCGGTGCGACGCGCCGGTCGGGTCGACGTCGTGCGGGAGGCCGCGGGTATCACTGCCTACCGGACGGGTCGGTATGCCGAGGCGCTCCGCGAGCTACGGACGGTGCGACGGCTCAACGGCTCGGACGAGCACCTGCCGCTCCTCGCGGACTGCGAGCGGGGGCTCGGCCGCCCGGAGCGGGCGATCGTGGTGTCCCAGGAGGACGCCGCTCGGACGCTGCCCGACGACCTCAAGGTGGAGCTCGCGATCGTCGTCGCGGGGGCAAGGCTGGACCTCGGAGACCCCGACGCGGCCCTGGCTGCCCTCGAGACACCCGCCGTGCGCGGGGCGCAGGGCGAGGCGGCCGAGCGGGTCGCGCGGGCTCGCGCGGAGGCGCTGACGGCGGCGGGCCGCTCGGAGGAGGCCGACACGCTCCTGCGGGGGCTGGCCACGGACGACGAACTCGATGTGGTCGTGTACGACCTGGCCGAGGACGACCACGAGCACGAGGGTGGCGGCGGTGACGCGGAGCCCTCCGCCGGCGACCACGCGTCCGGCGAGGGTGACCAGGAGGCATCTGCAGCCGACGAGGCGTTTGCAGCGGAAGAGGTCGCCGGTGAGGCCGCCTCCGGCGACGCCTCGCCGGCCGAGTCCGACGGTGCCGAGGGGCGCGAGGCGGGGGAGGGCTGATGCTGCAGTCCTGCGAGAGCACCCTCGCGACCGCGTTCGACGTCGCGCTGGTGGACCTGGACGGGGTCGCGTACCGCGGACCGGAGCCGATCCCGTTCGCGGCGGAGAGCCTCGGCGACGCACGCGCGGCGGGCATGGGACTCGTGTTCGTCACCAACAACGCGTCACGCGAGCCGGAGACCGTCGCCGAGCACCTCACGACGCTCGGCATCCCGACCGGCCCGGACGAGGTGATGACGGCCGCGCAGGCCGCCGCGGCCGTCCTCGCCGGACGCCTGCAGCCCGGCGCCCGCGTCCTCGTCGTCGGCGGCGCGGGGCTCGTCACCGCGGTGCGCGGCGCGGGCTTCGAGGTCGTTTCGTCCGCCGACGACGAGCCGGTCGCGGTGGTCCAGGGCTTCGCGCCCGAGGTGGGCTGGACGCAGCTGGCCGAGGCCGCCTACGCCGTCCAGCGGGGTGCGTGGTACGTGGTGAGCAACCTCGACCGGACCCTGCCCAACGAGCGCGGGATCGCGCCGGGGAACGGGTCGCTGGTCGGCGTCGTCCGCGCCGCCACGGGTGTCGAGCCGGTCAGCGCGGGCAAGCCCGAGCCGACGATGTTCACGCTGGCTGCCCAGCGGCGCGGAGCGGCACGTCCGCTCGTCGTCGGCGATCGGCTCGACACCGACCTCGGTGGCGCGCGCGCTGCCGGGATGCCTGGCCTGCACGTGCTGACCGGCGTGAGCTCGGCTCGAGACGCGGTGCTCGCGGTGCCGGGTGAGCGTCCGGCGTTCCTCGGGGCGGACCTCCGCTCGCTGCACGTGAGCCACGCCGCCCCGGTGCCCGAGGACGGCTGGTGGGCCTGCGGGGGCGCGGCGGCGACGGTCCGCGACGGCCGTCTCGAGCTGCGCGACGACGCGACGGGCGATCCGCTCGACGTGGCCCGTGCGGCGTGCGCGGCGGTGTGGTCCGCCCAGGACGACGGCCGTGCGGTGGACCCGGCGACGGTGCCCGAGCTCGCGCCCATGGGCTGAGACCGCTTGTGGGCGCCGTGTCCGCGTCGGTGTCGGCAGGTAGCGTGTCCACGTCCGGCGGGCGTCGAGCGACGCCGCGACTCCGGCGCAGCTCGGTCGGTGCCCCGCGCCGGCCGCGGTCGACCGGTGCGGCGCGCCAGGTCGCCCGACGCAGGACCCGAGGAGGAAGTCAGTGAAGCACGAGCTCACGCACGGCGACACGACGGGCGACGACGCCGTCGACCAGGCGATGACCGCGCTCGCCGGTCTGGACGACCGCCCGGTGCGCGAGCACGTCGCCGTGTTCGAGGCGGTGCACGGGGCGCTCGCCGACCGGCTCGCGGAGGGGCCGTGACGACGGCCCCGACGCGCCGCCTCGACGCCGAGCTCGTGCGCCGGGGACTCGTCCGGTCACGGACTCGCGGGGCGGAGCTCGTCTCGCGCGGGCATGTGCGCGTCGACGGCGAGGTGGTCACCAAGTCGTCGTTCCCCGTGCCCGCGGACGCCACGCTCGAGGTCGGCGGCCCCTCCGCCATGTACGTGTCGCGCGCCGCGCACAAGCTCGCGGGCGCGCTCGACGCCCTGGCTGCCGTGCCGGGCGCGCCCGACCCGCGCGGGCGCTGGTGCCTCGACGCGGGCGCGTCGACCGGTGGCTTCACCCAGGTCCTGCTCGAACGCGGCGCCGAGCACGTCCTGGCGATCGACGTCGGGCACGGGCAGATGGACGAGGTGATCGCCGCGGACCCGAGGGTGACCGCTCGGGAGGGTCTCAACGTCCGTGGGCTGACGGCCGACGACGTCCCGCGCCCCCCGGGGCTGGTCGTCGCCGACCTCTCCTTCATCTCCCTGACGCTCGCGGTGGGGCCTCTGCTCTCGGTGTGCGCGCCGGAGGGTGACCTGCTGCTCATGGTCAAGCCGCAGTTCGAGGTCGGGCGCGACCGGCTGGGCCGCGACGGCGTCGTGACGTCGGTCGAGCTGCGGCACGAGGCGGTCGTGACCGTCGCGGACGCGGCCGGACGAGCCGGGGCGACCGTGCGCGCCGTCGTGCCGAGCCCCCTTCCCGGGCCGAGCGGCAACCACGAGTACTTCCTGTGGCTGAGGCCGCGGGCAGCGGGCGCGTCGGGCACGGACCGCGTGGCGCTGCGGGTCCGCGAGGCGGCGCGGCGAGCCGTGGTCGACGGCGTGACGGCCGTCGTCGCGGACGAGCTGCACGGCGCGCCGAGGACCCTCGCATGACGCGCAAGGTCCTCGTCGTGAGCCACGGCGGACGGCCCGAGGCTGTGCACGCGGCCGAGGAGGCGATCCGGGCGCTGCGCACCGCCGGCCTGGAGCCCATCGACGAGGAGGAGCTCGACCGTGTCGACGGGCTCGAGATGGTCGTGGTCCTCGGTGGCGACGGCACGATCCTGCGCGCCGCGGAGCTCGTCCACGGGTCACAGGTGCCGCTCCTCGGGGTGAACCTCGGGCACGTCGGGTTCCTCGCGGAGAGCGAGCGCGAGCAGATCGACGAGGCGGTGCGCCGCATCGCGTCGGGGGAGTACGACGTCGAGGAGCGCCGCACGGTCGACGTCCGCGTGCTGCGGCCCGGCAAGGAACCCGTGACGGACTGGGCGCTCAACGAGGCGACGGTCGAGAAGGCGGACCGCGCCCGCATGGTCGAGGTGGTCGTCGAGGTCGACGGGCGCCCCCTGTCCTCGTTCGGCTGCGACGGCGTCGTGATGGCGACCTCCACCGGCTCGACGGCCCACGCCTTCTCGGCGGGCGGTCCGGTCGTGTGGCCCGACGTGGACGCCATGCTCCTGGTGCCCGTGTCCGCCCACGCCCTCTTCGCCCGGCCGCTCGTGGTCGGTCCTGGCTCCGTGCTCGCGGTCGAGGTGCTGGGACGCTCGCCCAGCGACGGCGTCCTCACGTGCGACGGGCGCCGCAAGGTCGACCTCCCGGCGGGGACGCGCGTCGAGGTGCGGCGCAGCCCCGTGCCGGTCCGCCTCGCCCGGCTCAGCCATGCCCCCTTCACCGACCGCCTCGTGTCGCGGTTCGCCCTCCCGGTGACGGGGTGGCGTGGTCGGGCGCCGAACGGGACGGCCGGGCGCGGGGACGAGGCGGTGCCGCCTGCCGCGGCCGAGACGCCCGCACGCGGCCGCGTCGGCGACCCTGCGGCGGACGCTGACGAGCCTCGACATCCGGACGACGTGGGGCCGCTCGCCGGCGGTGCGCTCAGCGGTCCGGTGGAGGAGCCCGCGTGATCGAGGAGATCCGGATCGAGAACCTCGGGGTGATCGGCAGCGCGACGGTCGCGCTGGGGCCTGGGCTGACGGCGATCACCGGCGAGACGGGCGCCGGCAAGACCATGGTGCTGTCGGGCCTCGGGCTCCTGCTCGGTGCGCGCGCGGACGCGGCCGTCGTCCGCACGGGTGCCAAGCAGGCGACCGCCGAGGGCTGCTTCGTCGTCGACCCGACGTCGACCGTGGCGGAGCGGGCGCGTGACGCGGGCGCCGACCTCGACGAGGACGGCACCCTGGTCGCGCTGCGCACGGTCGCCGCGGCCGGGAGGTCGCGCGCCTTCCTCGGTGGCCGCAGCGTCCCGCAGGCCGTGCTGGCCGAGATCGCCGAGGACCTGGTGACCGTGCACGGTCAGCAGGACCAGGCACGCCTGCGCTCGCCGCGGCACCAGCGCGAGGCGCTCGACGCCTTCGCGGGCGCCGACCACGGGGCGGCGCTCGCCGCGTACCGCGCGGCGTGGACCGAGCGGCAGCGCGCCGCCGACGAGCTCGCCTCGATGGTGTCCAGCACGGCCGAGCGCGCGCGCGAGGCCGAGCTCCTGCGGCTGGGCCTCGCCGAGGTCGAGCGGGTGGCGCCCCTGCCCGGCGAGGACGTCGAGCTCGCGTCCGAGTCCGCACGTCTCGGTCACGTCGAGGAGCTGCGCACCGCGGCCGCGACCGCCCACCTCGCCCTGAGCGGCGACGACGACGGGTCGCCCGGCGCCTCCGCCGCCGTCGAGCTCGCCCGGAGGAGCCTCGAGGGCGTCGCGCAGCACGACCCGGTGCTCGCCGGGCTCGCCGAGCGCCTCGCCGAGGCGCGGTACCTGCTCGACGACGTCGCCGGCGACCTCGTCGGCCATGCGGACGGCCTGCAGGCCGACCCCTCGCGTCTCGAGGAGGTGCACCGTCGACGGGCCGAGCTGACCACGCTCGCGCGCAGCCATGGCGGGGGCTCGGTCGACGACGTGCTCGCCTGGGCCCAGGACGCCGGGCTGCGCCTGCTCGACCTCGAGGGGTCCGAGGACCGGACCGTCGCGCTCCAGGAGCGCCTCACCGAGCTCGACGCTCGTCTGCACGAGCTCGCGACGTCCGTGACGGCCGCGCGGCAGGACGCCGCAGCGCGGCTCGCGGACGCGGTCACGGACGAGCTCGCGGGACTCGCGATGGCCTCGGCCGCGCTCGAGGTCCGCCTGCGCCCGCTCGCGGAGCTCGGCCCGTGGGGCGCCGAGGACGTCGAGATGCTGCTCGTCGCCCATGCGGGCGCCCCTGCGCGACCGCTGGGTCAGGGCGCGTCGGGCGGTGAGCTGTCGCGCGTCATGCTCGCGATCGAGGTCGCGCTCGCGACGGCCCCCGGCTCGGGGGCGGCCCGCCCTCCGACGTTCGTCTTCGACGAGGTCGACGCCGGCGTCGGCGGCAAGGCGGCCGTCGAGGTGGGGCGCAGGCTCGCGGAGCTCGCGCGTCAGGCCCAGGTGGTCGTCGTCACGCACCTCGCGCAGGTCGCGGCGTTCGCCGACCGGCACCTCGTCGTGACGAAGTCGCACGAGGGCGGCGCCGACGTCATCACCGCCTCGGGCGTCCGCCACGTCGACGGGGAGGACCGCGTCGCGGAGCTCGCGCGCATGCTCTCGGGCCAGGAGGACTCGGACGCCGCGCGGCAGCACGCCGCTGAGCTCCTCGAGCGCTCAGTCGTGGGACGATGAGGCCCGATGAGACTCAGCCTGCGTCAGCGCCGAGCCGCCCCTGACGAACCCGGCCTCCACGGGCCCGTCCGCGTGGACCCCCGGACCAAGAACCTCACCAAGCGCCTGCGCCCGGGTGACGTCGCGGTGATCGACCACCTGGACATCGACCGGGTGTCCGCCGAGGCGCTCGCGGCGTGCCGGCCGGCCGCGGTCCTCAACGCGGCCCGGTCGACGTCGGGCCGGTACCCCAACCTCGGCCCGGACATCCTCCTCGCCGCGGGCATCCCGCTCGTCGACGACCTCGGGCCGGACGTCCTGACGCTCACCGAGGGGCGCCACGTCCGCGTCCTCGACGGCGCGGTGTACGACGGCGACCGCGTCGTCGCCGAGGGCACCGTGCAGGACGAGGCGACCGTCGCCGCGGCGATGGAGGAGGCCCGCGCGGGCCTCGCGGTCCAGCTCGAGTCGTTCGCGGGCAACACGATGGACTACCTGCGGCGAGAGCGGGAGCTCCTGCTCGACGGCGTCGGCGTGCCCGACATCGAGACCGAGATCGACGGCCGTCAGGTCCTCATCGTCGTCCGCGGGTACCACTACAAGGAGGACCTCGTCGCCCTGCGCCACTACGTCAAGGAGTACCGCCCGGTGCTCATCGGCGTGGACGGCGGGGCGGACGCGATCCTCGAGGTGGGCTGGAAGCCCGACATGATCGTCGGCGACATGGACTCCGTCTCGGACCGCGCCCTGACGTGCGGCGCCGAGGTCGTCGTGCACGCCTACCGCGACGGACGCGCACCCGGTGTGGAGCGCGTCGAGAAGCTCGGCGTCCGGCACGTCGTCTTCCCGGCCACCGGCACGAGCGAGGACGTCGCGATGCTGCTGGCCGACGACAAGGGCGCCGAGCTCATCGTCGCCGTCGGGACCCACGCGACCCTCATCGAGTTCCTCGACAAAGGGCGCTCCGGCATGGCGAGCACCTTCCTGACGCGTCTGCGGGTGGGCAGCAAGCTCATCGACGCCAAGGGCGTCTCGCGGCTCTACCGCCAGCGCATCTCCAACTGGCAGCTCGCGTGGCTCGTCGTGGCCGGCCTGCTCGCCCTGGGCGTGGCGCTCGCGGCGACCGCCGCGGGTCAGACCATGTTCGGCCTGTTCTTCGCCTGGTTCGACGACGTCTGGTCGTCCGTGCGGGGCCTGTTCGGCGGTGGGGCATGATGCCCCTGGCCGCCACCGACCGAGAGACCTCATCGTGATCGACTTCAGGTATCACCTCGTCTCCCTGATCTCCGTGTTCCTCGCGCTCGCCGTCGGCATCGCGCTCGGGGCCGGACCGCTCAAGGAGACCATCGGCGACACCCTCACGGGTCAGGTCGAGCAGCTGCGGGCCGAGAAGGAGGACCTGCGCGCCCAGCTCGACGAGACCTCGACCGACCTCGCGCAGAGCGAGGCGGCCTTCGCGGCCTCCGCGCCCGACCTGCTCGACGGCGTGCTCGCCGGCCGCCGGGTCGCCGTCGTCCAGGTCGGCGAGGTGCTCCCCGAGGCCCGGGACCAGGTGGTCGAGCGCCTCGGCCAGGCCGGCGCCACGGTCTCCGCGACGGTCCAGGTCACCGAGCTGTGGGACGACCCGGAGCAGCGCTCGTTCCGGCAGGGCATCGCCGGGAGCCTGGTGCAGTGGCTCGACCCGGTCCCGGCCGAGGACGCCGGCACGGGGACCGAGCTCGCCGAGGCGCTCATCCAGTCGCTCGTCACGGCGGAGCCCACCGACCCCGACGTCGTCGGGGCCAACGCGGTGACCGTGATGGACCTGCTCGTCGAGTCGGGCCTCGTCACCGTCGGCGACGGCGGCGTCAGCACCCCGGCCGACGCCGTGGTCGTGCTCGCGGGCCCGACCGTGAGCGCAGCCGAGGTGCAGGAGGCGGCCGAGGCGACACCCGAGGAGCAGGAGCCCGAGGCGCAGGAGCTCGCCGACGCACGCCTGACCTCGGCGGCGCAGATCGCCCGCGCCGCGCAGGACCGGTCCAACGGCGCGGTCGTCGGCGGCGGCGAGGTGACCGACGGGACGCTGGTGCAGCGGGTCCGGCAGGACGAGGCGGCGTCGGGCCGCCTCAGCACCGTGGAGTCGGTGCACACGCTCGTCGGCCAGGTCTCCGTGCCGCTCGCGCTGAGCGCGCGGATCGGCGGGACGGTCGGGCACTACGGGACGACCGAGGGGGCGACCGCACCGGTGCCTGCCCGCGTCGTGCTGCCGCCGGTCCAGCGCATCACGGTCCCGGTGGTGGAGGACCCGGCCGGGACCGAGCCGGGGACGGAGCAGGGATGAGCCGCACGGCCGACGCCGCCCGCGGTGCGGCCCGCGGCCTCGCCGCGGCGGCCCGCGGCGGGCTGACGGCGGCCGTCGTGACGG
>NZ_JACVQL010000123.1 GCF_019733465.1 Actinotalea ferrariae
GCCTCGCGCCGCTCTGCCGCGTCGGCGGCGCGGACCTGCACGACGACGAGCGTCACGACGAGCGCGAGCGCGCACGCGAGCGCGGCGCACGCCGCGACCAGCGTGCGCCGCGGCAGCCCTCGGACCCGCTCCAGCACCCGAGCAGTGTCACCGCGCCCGCGCCCCCGTGTCGAACCAGGGCACGGGGGCACGCGGGCACGGGGTACGGGACGGGACGTGCGGCGTGCGGCGTGCGGGTCAGGCGTCGGCGCCGAGGGCGTCGATCTGCGCGACCTCCTCGTCGCTGAGCGACAGCTCGGCGGCGGCGAGGTTCGCCTCGATCCGGCCCTCGTTCGTCGACTTGGGGATGACCACGACCCGGTGCCGCAGGTGCCACTTGAGCACGACCTGCTGGACGGTCGCGCCGTGCGCCTCGGCGATCCCGGCGAGCACGGGGCTCTCGGCGTCGGTCCGCTTGAAGGGGCTGTACCCCTCGAGCGCGACCTCGCGCTGCGCGTGCCCCGCGACGACCATCGGGTCGTGGTCCTTCGGGCTCCACGGGATCTGGTTGATCGCCGGCGCCTCGCCCGTGGCCGCGATGAGCTCGTCGATCTGCTCGAGCGAGTAGTTGCTCACGCCGATGGCGCGCACCAGGCCCTCGTCGCGCAGCTCGCGGAACGCCTTCCACGTGCTCGGGGTCGCCTGCTTGTTCGGCGGCCAGTGCACGAGCCACAGGTCGACGTACTCGGTGCCCAGCAGGCGGAGGCTCTGCTCGAGCGTCTCGCGCTCGCGGCCTGCGGCGTCCGGCGGGAGCTTGGTCGTCACGAAGACCTGCTCGCGGTCCACGCCCGAGTCGGCGACGGCGCGGCCCACCTGGTCCTCGTTGCCGTAGCCGGTGGCCGTGTCGACGTGCCGGTAGCCGACGTCGAGCGCGTGCCGCACGGCGCGGTACGCGTCGTCGCCCTCCGACTGCCACGTGCCGAGGCCGAGGAGGGGGATCGGGATGTCGCCGGTCGGGGTCCGCAGGTCCAGGGTCGGGATCGATGGGGTCGTCATCCGGCCAGTCTGCGGGACCTCGGACCCACGCGCACACGGTCCGGCGGGGGTCACGCTGGAGGGGCCGGGACCCATCCGGCACCAACCGGCACCGACCGGCACCGACTGGTACCCGCCGACATCGGGAGATGGTCACCATGCACGTGCTCGTCGCCGTCGCCTCACGGCACGGCTCCACCCGCGAGATCGCCGACGCCGTCGCGGAGACGCTGCGCGACGCCGGCCACACGACGGACGTCCTCGACCCGGAGGACGTCGAGGAGCTCGCCCACGACGCCGTCGTCCTCGGCTCGTCCGTGTACGTCGGGCGGTGGTCCGCCGGCGCGCGCGCGTTCGCGGACCGGCTCGCCGTCCTGCGCGACGGCCGCCCGGTCTGGCTCTTCTCGTCCGGCCCGGTGGGCCGGCGTCCGGTGCCGGCCGACGACCCGGAGGAGGTCCCGTCGCTCGTCGAGCGCCTGGGGGCCCGCGGGCACCGCACGTTCGCCGGCCGCCTGGACCGCGGCGGGCTCGGCCTCGCGGAACGGGCGGTCGTGTCCCTCGTCAAGGCACCGCAGGGCGACTTCCGCGCGTGGGACGACGTCCGCACGTGGGCCGAGGGGATCGCGCGCGACCTGCACGAGGACGAGATCCGCAGCCTCCGCTCGGGACCCCTGCCGCGGGCGTGAGGTCAGCCCTCGTCGACGAGGCGGCCGTCCGCGAGCCGCAGCGTGCGGTCGGCCATCGCCTGGAGCGTCAGGTCGTGCGTCGAGACGATCGCCGTCATGCCCTCGGCGCGGACGACGGACTGGAGCAGCGCCATGACCGTCGCCCCTGTCTCGGCGTCCAGCTGGCCCGTCGGCTCGTCCGCGATGAGCAGGCGCGGCGAGTTGGCGAGCGCACGCGCGATCGCGACCCGCTGCTGCTGGCCGCCCGAGAGCTCCGACGGGCGCTGCGCCGCGTGCCGCGTCAGGCCGACGAGGTCGAGCAGGTGCGCGACGCGCTCCTCGCGCTCGGCCGACGGCGCCTTGCGCAGCCGCATCGGGAGTCCCACGTTCTCCGCGGCCGAGAGCATCGGCACGAGGCCGAACGTCTGGAACACGAAGGCGAGCCGGTCGCGGCGCAGGGCCGTGCGCGCCCGCTCGTCGATCGCGCTCACCTCGGTGCCGTCGACGACGACGCGGCCCGTGGTCGGGCGGTCGAGGCCGCCGACGCAGTTGAGCAGCGTCGTCTTGCCGGAGCCCGAGCGGCCCACGAGCGCGACGAGCTGGCCGCGCCCGACCTCGAAGGAGACGTCGCGCAGCGCGTGCACCTCGCGTGCGGCGGTCGCGTACGTGCGGCCCACGGCCTCGACCAGCACCATGGGTGCGCCGTCGGGGGAGCTGCCGACCGCGGCCCGTGCCGCGGTCGCCGTCGTGTGCTCGGCCGTCCCGGCCGGCGGTGTCGTCGTCATCTCGTCCCGTCCTCGTCGCGTCGGCGGCCCGGCGCGTCCGTGCGCGGGGCGTCGGGCCAGATGCCCACGTGGTCGGGCTCGAGCTCGAGCCGGACGCGGTCGCGCAGCCCCAGCGCGCTGCGGTAGTCCGCCGGCAGCTGGAGCCGGCCCACCCGGTCGAGCACCGCGTACTCCTCGGCGATCACCGCGGAGGCGCCGTGCTCGTCGACCTCGGTGCGCCGCACGACCTCCGACGCCGTCCGGCCGTCGCGGATCGCCACCGTGCGCTGGACCTGCGTGGACACGCCGGCGTCGTGCGTGACGACGACGACGGTCGCGCCGAGGTCGACGTTCGCCGAGCGGAGCGCCGCGAAGACGTCCTCGCCCGTGGCCGAGTCGAGCTCGCCCGTCGGCTCGTCGGCGAACAGCACGTCGGGCCGGTTGGCGAGGGCGACGGCGATCGCGACGCGCTGCTGCTCGCCGCCCGAGAGCTCACCGGGCCGACGGTCCGCCTTGTCGCCCATGCCGAGCGCCTCGAGGAGCTCCGCGGTCCGGCGGCGCCGCGCCCGGGCCCGCGCACCCGAGAACGCCATGGGCAGCGCGACGTTCTCGGCCGCGGTCAGGTAGGGCAGCAGGTTGCGCGCGGTCTGCTGCCACACGAAGCCGACGACGCTGCGGCGGTACGTGAGCCGGTCGGACGCCGACATGCGCAGCAGGTCCCACCCGGCCACGCGCGCGCGACCCGCGGTCGGCACGTCGAGGCCCGAGAGGACGTTGAGGAGGGTCGACTTGCCGGACCCCGAGGCCCCGACGATCGCGATCATCTCGCCGGGGTGCACGAGCAGGTCGAGCCCCTGCAGCGCCTGCACCTCGATCTGCTCGACCTGGTAGATCCGCACGAGGTTGTCGCACACGATGAGCGCGTCGGCGCCGTACTCGCCGTGCGCGCGGGGCCGGGGCGCTGCCTCGGAGGTCGCGTCGGTCCCGCGCGGCGCGTCGGTCCCGTGCGGCGCGCCGGTGCCGGACGCACCCGCGTGCCCCCCGGTGGCCCGTGTCGTGAGCTCGGTCGTCATCCTGTCTCTCCCACCCTGAGGACCTCGCTGAGCCTGTCCCGGCGGTGCGCGAGCACCTCGGCCAGCACGGCGAGGACGAGCAGCAGGGCCGCGCCGGCGGCGAGGCCCACGATCACGTCGAGGTCGACCGCCGGGGCCGGCACGCTCAGGCCCCCGGCGAGCACGTCCAGCCCGAGCGCCGGCGCGAGCACGAGCACGATGACGACCCCCGAGAGCGTGCCGCCGACGAGCGCGGCCAGGACGACGGGGGCGAGCTCGGCGAGCGCGAGCCACCAGCCGAGCCGCGGGCCCATGCCGAGCGTGCGCAGCATCGACAGGGCCCGGCCTCGCTCGCGCGCCCCCGCGAGGACGGTCGCGACGAGGGCCACGACCCCGAGCAGGCACACGGCCGCGACGGCGAGCACCATGAGCGCCTCGACGCCCGCGAGCAGCGCGGCGTCGCGGCGGGCGTCGAGCCACTGCGCGCGCGACCGGACGGTGTCCTGCGGCGCGCCGAGCGCGGCCGCGACGGCGGCGGGCTCGGGCACGGAGGCGTCGTCCGCTCCGACGACCCAGACGGTGTCGGCCTCGGGCGCGGACCCCGTGGAGGCGGCGACCGCCTCGAGGTCGACGTACACGTACGGTCCCGGGAGGTAGCCCGCGGGTCCGCCGCTGATCGTCCCGACCACCACGACGGGGACGTACGACGAGCCCAGGTAGAGCGCCGTGTCGTCACCCACGACGCGGTCGGCGAGCGACGCGTCCACCAGCGCCGCGACGGGCGCGCGCGCCGCCCCGCGGTCGGCACCCACCGGGGTCGTGGTGAGCAGCGCGAGGGCCTCGGCGTCGGCGGCGGCGTCCGCCGCGGCGACGTCGTCCCCGCTCGCCTCGGCCACGGCCGCGAGCAGGTCGGCGTGCTCGGGCGTCACGGCCAGCACGGTGACGTCGGTCGCGGCGGTGCCGAGCGAGAACGCGACGCCACCGGTCACCTTCGCGGCCGCCGCCGTGACCCCCGGCAGGGCCGCGACCTCGTCGACCCGCTCGAGCGGCACGGCGAGATCGGGGTCGTCGACCCGCAGGTCGGCGCCGACGCGCTCCCAGCTCGCCTCCACCTGGCCGCCGCGCACCGTGCCCACGAGGAGCCCGCCCGCGACGGCGAGGCCGACGCCGAGCGTGAGGGCGAGCAGCGGCAGCGGTGCGACCGCGCGCTGCGCGCGCACGGCGCCCAGGAGACCGAGCACGCCGCGGGTCCGGCGACCGAGCGCACCGGCCCCGCGCACGGGCCACGGGTACACGCGCAGCACGACGAGCGTCACCGCGAGCGCGACGAGCAGCGGTCCGGCCGCCATGAGGACGTCGACGCCGTCGCTCGTCCGCTGCAGCAGGCCGCGGCCGCGCAAGGACACGAC
>NZ_JACVQL010000124.1 GCF_019733465.1 Actinotalea ferrariae
GCGCGACGCCCGTGCTCGGCCACGGTCGCCCGGTGGGCGAGGTGCGCGCGACCTTCGGCGCGGGGGCGTCGCCCACCGGGCCGTCGCAGCCGGGGCGCTCGGCGGGTGGCGCCCGATGAGGGCCGTCGTCCAGCGCGTGACGCGCGCGTCGGTGACCGTCGACGGCGAGGTGGTCGGTCGGCTCGACCGGCCCGGCCTCGTCGTGCTGGTCGGCGTGACGCACGAGGACGGCCCGGACCAGGTGGCGCTCATCGCCCGCAAGGTCGCGGAGCTGCGCATCCTGCGCGACGAGCAGTCGGCGTCGGACGCCGGCGCGCCCGTGCTCGTCGTCAGCCAGTTCACGCTCTACGCCGACACGCGCAAGGGGCGCCGGCCGACCTGGAACGCGGCGGCGCCCGGACCGGTCGCCGAGCCGCTCGTCGACGCCGTCGTCGCCGCCCTGCGCGAGCGCGGGCTCGAGGTAGCGACGGGCGTGTTCGGCGCCGACATGGCGGTCGAGCTCGTCAACGACGGACCCGTGACGATCCTGCTCGAGGCCTGAGGCCCCGCCCCTGCGTCACGACCAGCGCACGCGCTGGCTCCGGCGCCACGTGTCGAGGAAGTCGGGGAGGCCCTCGGCCGCGATCTCGTCGCCGCGGTTCCACAGGCCGAGGTACAGCGCCGCAGCCGTGCCGGTGAGCCGGACGTCGGCCGCACGAGCCGGGGCGTCCACCGGGTCCGCCCCGCCGCCGAGCCGCCGCGTGACGACGGCCTCGTCGACGTGCAGCAACCACGCCGCGTCGACGTCGGACGGCTCGACCAGCACGGTGTACGGGGCGTCGCGCCGGATCTTCGCCGCCCCGCGCGTGATGAAGCCGCGCAGCAGCTCGTCGAGCCCGTCGGCCGCGACGTCGGGTGTGAGGCTCAGCGCGTCGGTCGCCTCGGCGGTGGTCGGCATGCGCCCGAGCCGCGCCGCGACGCCGTCGACCGCGTGGACGGTCGTCTCGTGCGTCTGGCGCCGGGCCCAGAACAGCCGGGGCGCCGGCGCCTCGCGCAGGAAGGTCATCGCGCGCAGGTCCGCCGGCGCCTCGGCGAGGGCGGTCACGAGGTCCGCCGCGCCGGCGACCACCCAGCCGGCCAGCTCGTCGGCCGGCACGGTGCGCAGGTAGGCGCTCTTCGTGGGCAGCGGACGACCCTCGGGCGTGCGGCCGTCGTGCCCGCGCAGGTGCGAGGTCGCCCACCGGTGCACCAGACCCTGGTGCGCGAGGAGGTCGACCGCGGACCAGCGCGGGCACGTCGGCACGTCCGCGGTCGGCCCGGCCGCCGACGCCGACCGCGCGAGCGTGGCCGCCGCCGAGGCGATGAGGCCCTGGTAGCGGTCGAGCGCGAGCACGGCGGCGTCGTCGAGGGGGTGCTCCGTGGGCATGGCCCGATCGTCGCACCGACCCCCGACAGGGCCCGAGCGCGTCGGGGCCCGGGCCTGCCCCGTCAGCCGTCGAGGCGCTCGAGCTCCTCGGCGGTCAGCTCGAGCTCGGCCGCGCGCACCGAGTCCGTGATGCTCTCGGGGCGGCTCGCACCGGGGATGGGGATGACGACGTCGGCCTTGGCGAGCTCCCACGCGAGGCACACCTGCTGCGGGCTGACACCGCGCTCCTGCGCGACCTCCGCGAACGCGGCGTGCCGGCCGCCCAGGTCACCGGCCTTGGAGATGCCGCCGAGCGGGCTCCACGGCAGGAACGCGATGCCGAGCTCGGCGCACAGCTCGAGCTCGGGCTCGCTGCTGCGGAACGACGGCGAGAACTGGTTCTGCACCGAGACCAGGCGCCCGCCGAGCACCTCCTGCGCGAGGCGGATCTGGTCGGGGCTCGCGTTGGAGATGCCCGCCATGAGGATCTTGCCCTCGTCGAGGAGGTCCCGGATCGCGCCGACGGACTCCTCGTACGGCGTCGCGGGGTCGGTGCGGTGGAACTGGTAGAGCCCGATCGCCTCGACGTCGAGGCGCTGGAGCGACGCCTCGCACGCCTTCTTGAGGTAGGCGGCGTCGCCCTGGACGTACCAGGACCCGTCACCCGGTCGGCGGTGCCCACCCTTGGTCGCGACGAGCACGTCGTCCGGCCCCTTGCCCGCGAGGCGCAGCGCCTTGGCGATGAGGATCTCGTTGTGGCCGACGTCGGTGGGGTGCTCGTGGTACGAGTCGGCCGTGTCGACGAGGGTCACCCCCGCGTCGAGCGCGGCGTGGATCGTGCGGATGGCGCGCGCCTCGTCGGGCTTGCCCTCGATCGACATGGGCATGCCGCCCAGCCCGATGGCGCTGACGGTGCGGTCGCCGATGCGGCGCTGCTGCATGAGGTCTCCCGGTGCTGTGGGGCGGCCGCACGCGGTCGGCCCGATGGCTCTCGTATCGTTTCGCGGCCGATCGTAGGTCGGTGACCGAGGAGCCGCCCGCCGACCTGCGCGGGGTGACCGCCGTCCTCGGCGACATCACGACGCAGGACGTCGACGTCGTCGTCAACGCGGCCAACGCGTCGCTGCTCGGCGGCGGCGGCGTGGACGGTGCGATCCACGCGGCGGCCGGCCCGGACCTCCTGGCCGAGTGCCGCGAGCTGCGTCGCACGAGCCTGCCGGCGGGGCTGCCGGTCGGGGAGGCGGTCGCGACCGGTGCAGGACGGCTCCCGGCGCGCTGGGTCGTCCACACCGTCGGGCCGAACCGGCACGCCGGCGAGACGGATCCCGCTCTCCTCGCGTCCTGCTTCACGCGGTCGCTCGACGTCGCCGACGGCCTCGGTGCCCGCTCGGTGGCGTTCCCCGCGGTGAGCGCCGGGGTCTACGGGTGGGCCGCGGACGACGTCGCCCGGGTCGCGGTCGGCGCCGTGCGCGCCTGGGTGTCGGCACACCCGCACGCCGTCGTGCGGGAGGTCCGCTTCGTGCTCTTCTCGCCGCGCCTGCTCGAGGCCTTCCGCGGCGCGCTCGCACGTCCCTGAGGAACCCCTGAGGACCGCGGCCTCGCCGCGTGCCTGGCCGGGGGTTGATGTCTGCTGCTGGAAGTAGTAGACCTACTACATCCAGTAGTACCGGCATGGCGGCCCGTACGGCGTCGGCGACGAGGAGGGGCGATGGACGACGAGGTGGTGAGCGCCCGCGGCCTGCGGATGCGGTACGGGACCAAGGACGTCCTCGAGGGCGTCGACCTGTCGGTCGGGCGCGGCGAGGTGGTCGCGCTGCTCGGGCCCAACGGCGCGGGCAAGACGACGACCATCGAGATCCTCGAGGGGTTCCGCGACCGGTCGGCGGGAGAGGTCACGGTGCTGGGTCACGACCCGGCGTCGGCGCCCGAGTCCTGGCGGGCCGGCATCGGCATCGTGCTCCAGTCGTGGCGGGACCACCGCCGCTGGCGCGTGCGGGACCTGCTCGTGCACCTGGGCGACTACTACCGCCCGTACGGCACGCCGGGGCGGCCGCGCCCGCGCGACGTCGACGAGCTGCTCGCGACCGTGGGCCTCGACGACTCCGCGGACCAGCTGCTCATGCGCCTCTCGGGCGGGCAGCGACGCCGTCTCGACGTCGCGATCGGCATCGTCGGACGCCCGGAGCTGCTCTTCCTCGACGAGCCGACGGCGGGCTTCGACCCCGAGGCGCGGCGGGACTTCCACGACGTCGTGCACTCGCTGGTCGACCTCGAGGACACCACCGTCGTGCTCACGACGCACGACCTGAGCGAGGCCGAGAAGCTCGCCGACCGCATCCTCATCCTCGCGGGCGGCCGCATCGTCGCCGACGGCAGCCCCGACGCGCTCGCGCGCCAGGTGGCCGGCCGGGCGGAGGTCCGCTGGTCGCGGGGCGGGGAGCGCTTCGTGCACGCGGCCGACGACGCCACGGCGTTCGTCCGCGAGCTGCTGCAGCACGACGACGAGGTCACCGACCTCGAGGTGCGCCGCGCGAGCCTCGAGGACACGTACGTGCGCCTGGTGCACCAGCACGAGCAGGGGCACGAGCCGAGCACGCAGGACGAGCGGGTGGGGGGAGCGGTCCGATGACCACGACGACGAGCGGAACCGCACCGAGCCGGTCGGTCGGGCGGCTCCCCGCCCCCGTCGCGCACGCCGTCCGGGTCGGCGCGCGGCGGGGCGTGACCGAGTTCCGCATCAGCCTGCGCAACCCCGAGGACCTGATGTTCTACCTCGGCTGGGGCGGCGGCGTGCTGCTCTACCTGGTCCTGAACCGGGACGCCCTCGTCGAGGGCACGTCGATCACCGTCCCCGCCCTCGCCATGCCCGGTCTGCTCGCGGCCATGCTCGTGTTCGGCGGGGTGCTCGGGCCGGCCTTCGCCCTGGTGCTCGAGCGCGAGGACGGGACCCTCCTGCGCGCCAAGGCGGCGCCGCACGGGATGACCGGCTACGTGAGCGGTCAGGTCGTGCTCCAGGCGCTCGGCATGCTGCCGATGCTCGCGGTGATCCTGCTGCCGAGCGTCCTGTTCCTGGGTGTCGACATGCACCGGGGGCTCGTGGGCTGGCTCGCCCTCACGGCGACGCTCGCGCTGGGCCTCGTCGCGACGCTGCCGATCGGCATGGTCATCGGGTCGGTCGCGCGCAAGCCGAACCAGGTCAGCACGTGGGGGATGCTCCCGGTCCTCGCCATGGGTGCGGTCTCCGGCATCTTCGTCCCGCTCACGCAGCTCGCCACCTGGATGCAGGTCGTGGGCCAGGTGTTCCCGATGTACTGGCTCGGGCACGTCATGCGCTGGGCGTTCCTCCCCGAGGAGGCGAGCGTGCTCGAGCCGGGCGGCGAGTGGCGCATCCTCGAGGCGGTGGGCGTGCTCGGGCTGTGGACGGCGGTCGGCCTGCTGCTCGCGCCCCGGGTGCTCCGTAGGATGGCGCGCCGGGAGTCGGGCTCGGCGGTCGAGGCTCGCAAGCAGGAACGGATGCAGCGGATTGGCTGAGCGCACCCCGCCCTCGGGCGAGACGGTCCACAACCGGATCGCGATGCTCCGCGCCGAGCGCGGGGTGTCGCGCCGGGAGCTGGCGGACGCCCTCGAGGTGCACTACCAGACCATCGGGTACCTCGAGCGGGGCGAGTACAGCCCGAGCCTGCACCTGGCGCTGCGGATCGCGGAGTACTTCGAGGTCCCTCTGGAGGTCGTGTTCGCGCTGCGCCCGTTCCCGCGGCTGGGCAGCGCGCCGCAGGCGACGGACGCGTCGGCGCCCGTGCCGGCTCACGGCGGCTGAGCCGGCCGGGAACCCTGCGCCCGTCAGGCCTGCGGCTGGCAGCCTCCGCTGCTCAGGCCTGCAGCTCCAGCAGGCGCGCGAGCACGCGGGTCACGCCGTTCTCGGTGTGCGGGGGCGCGACGAACCGCGCGGCGGCCACGACGTCGGGGTGCGCGCCCGCCATGGCGAACGAGAGCGCGGACGCGTCGAGCATCTCGACGTCGTTGAGGTGGTCCCCGAAGGCCGCCGTCTGCGCGCGGGTGACCCCGAGCGCCTCCTGGGTCCGCGTGAGCGCCACGCCCTTGTCGGTGTCGCGCGCCATGACGTCGACCCAGTGCGTCCCCGACAGCACGACGGTGTGCTCGGGGGCGAGCGGCAGCAGCGCCGGGTGGACGCGCTCCGCGACGTCCTGGGCATGGTGCACCGCGACCTTGAGGGCGTCGTCGTCGACGGCCAGCAGGTCCTCCACCCGCTCGAGGCGCGCGTAGTAGCGGGAGACGACGTCGAGGAAGGCGTCGTCGTGCCGCTCGACGTACGCGCCGCGGACCCCCGACAGGACGGTCCCCACGGGCTCGCCGTCGGCAGCGAGCGCCCGGACCGCCTCGATCGCACGCACGACGGCGTCGCGCGTCACGAGGCTCGTGCTCACGGGACGCCCGTGGTGCACGACGTTCGCGCCGTTCTCCGCGATGAGCACCATCCGCTCCGCGCGCTCGCCGAACATCTCCTCGAGCGTCGCGAGCTGACGGCCGCTCGCCGCGCACAGCACCACGCCCCGCCGCTCGAGCTCGTCCGCGACGGCCCAGAACGACGGGTGCACGCGGTGGTCGGCGTCGAGCAGGGTGCCGTCCATGTCGAGCGCGACGAGGCGGAGACCTCCCGCCTCCTCGGCGCTGGGGAGGCTGGGGCGGTCGACGTCGGGCGTGCGGCTCATGGCTCGAGTCTCTCGTGCTCTTGCCCCCGGGGCTGGACAAGAGCACGAACGGTCGTGCTATTTTCGCTTGCATGGCCAAGGGCGAGCGCACGCGCGAGGTGATCCTCCAGCAGGGCATCGCCCTCGCCTACCGGGTGGGCCTCGAGGGGCTCACGATCGGCGCGCTCGCGACCGAGGTCGAGATGTCGAAGAGCGGGATGTACGCGCACTTCGGCTCGAAGCAGGCGCTGCAGATGGCGGTGCTCGACGCCGCCGCGGAGGACTTCGCGCAGGCCGTCGTCGTCCCGGCGCTGCGCGAGCCCCGTGGTGAGCCGCGGATCCGTGCGCTCGTCGACGCGTGGCTGACCTGCGGTCGCACGCGCCGGCCGGGGGGCTGCCTCTTCGTCAAGGCGAGCACGGAGATGGACGAGCGTCCCGGGCCCGTGCGGGACCGGCTCGTCGAGCTCCACGAGCGGCTCGACGACTCGCTCGCCCGGGTCTTCGCCGGCGGCGTCGAGGAGGGCCAGTTCCGGCCCGACGCCGACCCGCAGCAGTTCGCCGCCGACCTCTACGGCGTGATGCTCGGGGTGTACCACCGGCACCGGCTGCTCGCCGACCCGCGTGCCGACGAGCGCGCGCGGGCCGCCGTCGACGCGCTGATCGCCGAGGCCCGCGCCGACACCAGCCCGCCTGCCGACACCACGCTCGTCGACACCGTGGAGGTCTCCCGATGACCGCGTCCCTCACGCGCCGCTGGCGGCGCACGCGCCGCCGGGCGACCGCGGCGGCCGGACTGGCGGCCGTGCGTCTCCAGCTCCGCGTCCTCGAGACCGTCGCGCCCGCCGCGGCGGACCGCCGGGCGCTCGACCTGTGGTGCACGCTGCCTCCCGTGCCTCGTCGGCAGGACCACCGGCCGCGCGCTGACGAGCACCGCAGCGAGCTGCACCGCGTGCCCGTGCCGCGGGGCGGGACCATCGCGGTCGAGGTGTGGGGCGCCGGTCCGGACCGCCCGATCACCTATCTCATGCACGGCTGGGGCGGCTGGCGCGGTCAGCTCGGTGCGTTCGTCGCGCCGCTCGTCGACGCGGGCCACCAGGTGGTCGCGCTCGACGCGCCCGGGCACGGCGACTCCGACCCGGGCTTCCTCGGCCCGCGTCGCGGCACGGTCATGGAGTTCGTCGAGGCGCTCGACGCGACGACCGCGCGCTTCGGCGCCCCGGCCGGCCTCGTCGCGCACTCGATGGGGTGCACGGTCGCCGGGCAGGTGCTCGCGGCCGGCACGCCCACCGACCGGCTCGCGCTCGTGGCGCCCAACCACGAGTTCGGCGACATCGTCACGCAGTTCTCGCGCCACCTGCGCCTCGGCGAGCGCACGCGCGACCACCTGCGCGCGGCGCTCGAGGAGATCACCGAACGCGCGATGGCCGACTTCGACCTCGCACCGCTCGGACGGGACGGCGCCGTCCCGGGTGGCGTGCCGCCCACGCTCGTCGTGCACGACCGGGACGACGCCGAGACGCCCTACCGCGTCGCGACCGGCCTCGTGGCTGCCTGGCCGGGTGCCCGGCTCGTCACGACCGCGGGGCTCGGTCACCACCGGGTGCTCGCCTCGCGGGCGACCGTCGAGGCCGTCGTCGGCCACGTGCTCGGGCGGGTCACCGCGGCCTGAGCCCGCGCGGCCGCACCGGTCTCGTCCGTGCCGTCGGACGGGCCCCGTCGGCGCCGTCGGACGAGGCGCGCGTCTGTGCCGTCAGACGAGGCTCCGTGCGCGCCGTCGGACGAGGCCCGCCGTATGTGCCTCAGACGAGGCCCGCGTCGTGCGCGAGCAGCGCCACCTGCGTCCGGTTGGTCATCCCCAGCGCCTCGAGGACGTGCGAGACGTGCGCCTTCACCGTTGCGACGCTGACGTGCATGAGCTCGGCGATCTCACCGTTGGTCAGGCCCTGCCCCAGCGCGCGGACCACCTCGCGCTCGCGGTCGCTCAGGCGGTCCAGCCTCTGCCGCGCCTCGTCGGCGACGCGATCGCGCTCGACCGCGGCCTCGATCAGCCGTCGCGTCACGGACGGCGAGACGATGGGCTCGCCCGCCGCGACGCGGAGGACGGCGTCGACGATCTCGGCGGGCGGCGTGTCCTTGAGGAGGAAACCCGCGGCGCCCGCGCGCAGCGCACCGAGCACCTCGGCGTCCGAGTCGAACGTGGTCAGAGCCACGACCTCGGGCGGGTCCCGGCGTGCCCGGACCTGCGCCGTGGCCACCACTCCGTCGAGGCGGGGCATCCGCAGGTCCATGAGCACGACGTCGACGGGATGGCGGTCCAGCGCCTCGCGCACCTCCGCGCCGTCCGCGACCTCCGCGACGACGACGAGGTCGTCGCGACCGCCCAGCATCATCCGCAGTCCCGCACGGACCAGCGCGTCGTCGTCGACGAGGAGGACACGGACTGGCACGCGGGCGGGCCGGCTCACGGCTGCCAGGGTAGCCAGGCCCTCACCGTGAAGGTCGGGGCGCCGTCGGGTCCGTGGGCGCCGTGGGGTGCGCGGGCGGCGTCGCCGCCCAGGACGCCGTGCTCGAGGCGGCCGCCGACGAGCCGGACGCGCTCGCCGAGGCCCACGAGACCGACGCCCGCCCCTGCTGCCCCGACGGCGGGTCCGTCGACGGCACTGTCGACGGTGCTGCCGACGGCGCTCTCGACGGCGCTGTCGACGGCGCTGCCGTCGGTGCCGCTGACCCTGCGGACGACGCGGTTGGTCACCTCGACCGTGAGGCCGGCGCGCCGGTCCCCAGCGAGGCGCACGACGACGCGCTCGCCGGGCGCGTGCTTGCGCGCGTTCGTGAGCCCCTCCTGCACCACGCGGTACGCGGTCCGCGCGACGACGGCCGCGACGTCGTCGTCGGCGGTGCCACCCGGCCGCTCGCGCACGAGCTCGACCTCCTGACCGGCGGCCCGGACCTCCGCGACGAGCGCGTCGAGGTCGCCCAGCCCGTGCTGCGGGGGCGCGAGGC
>NZ_JACVQL010000125.1 GCF_019733465.1 Actinotalea ferrariae
GCTCGCCACCGCCGCGGACGCCGTGGAGGCCGCCGCCGACCGGCTCGGCGCGCTGCTCACCGCGAGCACCGGCCGGCTGCTCGGCCAGTCGCGCGAGTCGGCCGTCGTGGCCGCCTCGATCCTGCGCGAGGCGGCGACGACAGGGCTCGGCGCGACCGGCCGCACCCTCGCGGGCGCCTCGTCCGCGATCGACGTCGTGCGCCGCGAGCCGCACGGCGTCGTGGCCGTCATCACGCCGTGGAACGACCCCTTCCCCGCCGCGGCGGGCCTCCTCGCGGCCGCGCTCGTGACCGGGAACACCGTGGTCCACAAGCCGTCCGAGCGCAGCGCGCTGCCCGGCTGGGAGATGGCCCGGCTCATCGCCGACGCGCTCCCGGCCGGCGTCCTCCAGGTCGTCAACGGCGACGGCGTGACGGGCGCCGCGATCGTCGCGGACCCGCGCGTCGCGCTCGTCGCCCAGGTCGGCAGCAGCGCGACCGGACGCCGGATCGCCGCGGCCGTCGGCGCACGGGGCGGCCGCGTGCTGCTCGAGAACGGCGGCAAGGACCCGGCGCTCGTGGACGCCGGCGTGGACCCGCGGTGGGCGGCCGAACAGGTGGCGCTCGGCGCGTTCGTCAACAGCGGCCAGCTGTGCACCGCGGTCGAGCGCGTCTACGCGCACGACGACGTCGCGGACGCGCTCGTGGCCGAGCTGGTGCGCGTGGCGGGCGAGTGGGTCGTCGGCGACCCGTCCGACGAGGCGACCCGCCTCGGCCCGATGGTCGACGCGGAGCAGCGGACCGTGGTCGACGAGCACGTGCGTGCCGCGGTCGAGGCCGGGGCGCGCGTGCTCACGGGCGGCGCACCGCTCGACGGCCCGGGCGTCTTCTACCCACCGACGGTGATCGACGGGTGCACCGACGAGATGGCCCTGCTGCGCGAGGAGACCTTCGGGCCCGTGGTGGCCGTCGTGCGCGTGCCGTCCTTCGACGAGGCGCTGCGCCGCGCGAACGAGGGCGAGTACGGCCTCGCGGCGTCGGTGTTCACGAACGACATGGGTCATGCGCTGCGCGCGGCCGACGAGCTCGAGGTCGGCACGGTCAAGGTGAACGCCGTCTTCGGCGGCGCTCCCGGTGGGTCGGCGGACCCGCGCCGCGGCAGCGGCATGGGTGCGGGCTACGGGCCCGACCTGCTGTCCGCGATGACCGTCCTCAAGGCCGTCCACGTCGAGCCCGCCCCGCCGGTCCGTCCCTGATGGCGCCCACGCCCACGACGCCGGTGGCCACGAGGGAGCCGCGCGGGCGCATGCCGCTCGACGACGCCGTCGCCCAGGTGCTCGGCGCCGACGCGCGGCTCCGCGAGGCCCAGCGCGACGCGCTCTCGGGTCTCGCCGGCCACGACACGGTGCTCGTGGCGCGCACGGGCGCCGGCAAGACGGCCGTCTACGCGATCGCCACGCTGCTCGCCGGCCGCCTCACCGTCGTCGTCTCGCCCCTGCTGGCGCTCCAGCGCGACCAGCTCGACGCCCTCGGGGAGGTGGGTCTGCGGGCGCGCGCGCTGAGCTCGGCGTACACGCCGGCGCAGCAGCGCCGCACGCTCGAGGCGGCCCGCGAGGGCGGGCTCGACGTCGTGCTGCTGGCACCCGAGCAGCTCGGCCGGCCGCCCGTCGTCGAGGCGCTCGCGGCGGCCGACGTCGGGCTGCTCGTCGTCGACGAGGCGCACTGCGTGAGCGAGTGGGGCCACGACTTCCGGCCGGACTACCTGCTGCTCGGTGCCGCGGCGCGCGCGCTCGGCGGGCCGCGGCTGCTCGCGCTCACCGCGACGGCGTCGGCGCACGTGCGCGAGGAGATCGTCGGGCGGCTGGGCATGGGCGTGGACGGCCGCGGTGAGCCGCGGGTCCTCGTGCACGACGCCGACCGGCCGAACGTGTGGCTGGGCGCGCGGGCCGCGGCGAGCGCCGACGAGCGCGACGCCGCGGTGGTCGAGGCGGCACTCGCTACCGAGGGCGCCGGCATCGTGTACGCCCGCACGCGGACGCACGTCGACGCGCTGGCCCAGGCCCTGACCGACGCGGGCCGCCCCGCGCTGACCTACCACGCCGGTCTGCCGGGCTCCACGCGCGAGGAGGCTCAGGACGCGTTCCTCTCGGGCTCGGCCGACCTCGTCGTGGCGACCAGCGCCTTCGGGATGGGTGTCGACCGTGCGGACGTGCGCTTCGTCCTGCACGCGGGCCCGCCGCCGTCGCTCGACGCGTACTACCAGGAGGCCGGGCGCGCCGGACGCGACGACGAGCCCGCGGTCGCGGTGCTCTTCCGGACGCCCGACGACTTCGGGTTCAACCAGTACCTGCGCTCGGGCGGCCCGCCGCGGCCGACGACGCTGCGCAAGGTCCTCACGGCGGTCCGGCGCGCGGCCGACGGCGGCGACGTGGGCGACAGTGACGGGGGCGGCGCCAGCGGTGAGGGCGGTGGGCCGCCCGGGCTGACGCGCACCGAGCTGGCCGAACGGTCGGGGGTGTCGTCGCGCACGCTCGTCCGGGCGCTCGCGTCCCTCGCGCAGGTCGGCGCGGTCGACGAGGTCGACGGGCGCTGGGTCCCCCGCCCCGGCGCCCTGGGCGTCGACGCGCTGGTCCGCGCCGTCGCCGCGGAGCACGAGCGACGGCAGGCCGTCGACCGGTCGCGCGTGGAGCTCGTGCGGACCTACGCCGACACGGCCGACTGCCGCCGCCGGGTGCTGCTCGAGCTGCTCGGCGAGGAGCACCCGGAGCGGTGCGGCCGGTGCGACAGCTGCGACGCGGGCACGAGCGCCGAGGTCGTCGACGCGCCGCTGCGCGCCGGCCAGGCGGTGGTGCACCGCGAGTGGGGTGAGGGAACGGTCTCCGTCGTCGAGGCGGACCGCGTCACGGTGCTCTTCGAGGACCGCGGCTACGTCACCCTCGACCTGGCGGTCTCCCTCGACTCGGGCCTCCTCCGCCCGGCCTGACACCCCGGCTGCAGGTGCGCCGCGCGCGCCCCAAGACGCCCCGGCGCGTCACCCCGCGCGTGCCGACGCGCGCCCGCGCGCACGCCGAGGTCGACATCCGTGGCCGAGGTCGACAACCGCGGATGTCGACCTCGCTCACCGGTGTCGACCTCGGCGTGGTGGGCGGGCGCCCGGGGAGCGGGACGGGAGGGGACGAGCGGGTCAGCCGCCGATGAGGCCGACGGCGTAGCCGATGAAGGTCAGGACGCCCAGCAGGGTCAGGCCCAGGATGACCGCGTAGACCGCCTTGTTGGCGCCGGCCGACGGGAGGTCCGGCTGCTCGCGCTTGACGCCGCCGGTCGTCGAGGACTCCCCCGGCGGGGTGTCCCCCGGGTTCACGCCGCCCCCGGGCTCGAGGCCAGGGGTCTGCTCCGGCTGCGGGTCGGTGCTGGGGAAGCTCATCCCGCCACGCTAATCGCGCCCCGGCGCCCCGCAACCGGCCACGGGGTCAACCCTTCGAGCCGGTCGTCGCGATGCCCTCGATGAAGTGCCGCTGACCGAGGAAGAACAGGATGATCATCGGGACGGTCGTGATGACGCTCGCCGTGACGATGATCTCCCAGTGCCACTCGCCGCCGAACCCGTACTGGTCGACGAGCGCCTTGAGCCCGCGCGGCACGGTGAACGTGCTCGAGTCCCGCAGGTAGATGAGCGGACGCATGAGGTCCGTCCACGCCGCCTGGAACTCGAACAGCAGCGTGACGACGACGGCGGGCCGCGTCAGCGGCAGCGCGATCTTCCAGAACATCGTCCAGTTGTTGGCGCCGTCGATCTTGGCCGCCTCGAACGGGTCCCGCGGGAGGCCCTTGAAGAACTGCCGCATGAGGAAGATGTAGAAGGCGGAGCCGAAGAGGTTGCCCGCCCACAGCGGCGTGAGCGTGCCGACCTGGCCGAGCGAGTTCCAGATGAGGAACGTCGGGATCATCGTCACGGCGCCGGGCAGCATCATCGTCGCCAGGACCAGCCCGAACAGCGCCTCGCGCCCGCGGAAGCGGAAGTACGAGAACCCCCACGCCACCATGGCGCTCGAGATCGTGACCGTGACGGCGGCGAGCACCGTGACGACCACCGTGTTGAGCAGCCACAGCGCCATGGGCGCCTCCTGCCACACGTTCAGGTAGTTCTCGAGCGTGAACGTGTCGGGGATCAGCTTGTTGTCGAACACCTCCCCGCGCGGCTTGAACGAGGCGCTCAGGAGCCAGATGAACGGGTAGATGAAGATCACCGTGGCGATGACGAGCGCGGCCGTGATGAGGATGCGGCCGGGCGTCATGCGTCGCTTGCGGTCGGGCCGCAGGCCGCCGAGGTTCCCGACGACGGCGGCCCGGCCGACGTTCTCGAGCCGGGTGCTCTCGGTCGAGCTGGGGACGCCCGCGAACGTGCTCATCGGTCCTCCCCCTCGTAGAAGACGAACCGCTTGGACACCTTCAGCTGGACGACCGTGACGGCCAGGATGATCACGAAGAGCAGCCACGCCAGGGCCGACGCGTAGCCCATGTCGAGGAACTCGAACGCCTGCCGGAACAGGTAGATGACGTAGAAGAGGGCGGCGTCGTTGCTGTAGGTCGTGTTGCCCGACCCGAAGAACGCGGTGTACGCCTCGGTGAAGGTCTGGAAGCTCGCGATGGTGTTGACGACGACGATGAAGAAGACGGTCCCGCTGATCATCGGCAGCGTGATCTTCGTCGTCTGCTTCCAGAAGCCGGCGCCGTCCACCCGCGCCGAGTCGTAGAGCTCCTGCGGCACGCCGCGCAGCGCCGCGAGCAGGATGATCACCGACGAGCCGACCGCCCACAGGCTCATGAGGACCAGGCCGGGCTTGACCCAGTCCGGGTCCGTCGTCCAGTTCGGGCCGTCGATGCCGAACCAGCCGAGCACCATGTTGATCAGGCCGTTCTGCCCGTTGAACAGCAGCAGCAGGAGGATGCCGACGGCGACCGGCGGCGTCATCTTCGGCAGGAAGAAGGCCGTCCGGAAGAACCCGGCCGAGCGTCCCGCCTGGTTGAGCAGCAGCGCGAGGCCGAGCGAGACGATCACGAGCGACGGCACGTGCAGCACCGTGTAGTAGAAGGTGTTCCACAGCGCGAGGCGCACCTTCGGGTCCTGCGCCATCTGCTCGTAGTTCTCGAGCCCGACGAACTCCGGGTCCGTGAGGACGTCGTAGTCCGTGAGCGACAGGTAGCCGCTGTAGAGCACCGGCCACAGCGTGAAGATCAGGAACCCGACGATCCACGGGCTGATGAAGAGCAGCGCGCCGCGCAGCTCGCGGCGGTCCGTCGCCCGCTGCCCGGGTCGGCGGGCGGGGCCACCGGAGCGCCGGGCGGGCCGTGGGACCCGCCCGGCCGCCGCTGGCGTGGTCGAGGTGGAGGCGCTCACGACGCCCGCCTCACTCCTGGTCGTCGTCCCACTCGGCCCACGCCTCGTCGAGGGCGGCCTGCGCCTCCTCCTGCGCCTGCGCCATCGACTCGGCCGGGGTGGCCTGGCCGTTGAGCACACGGTTCACGCCGTCCTGCCAGGCCGTCTTGAACTCGGCGTCGGCGGGGTTGGCCGGGAACGTGAAGCTGTTCTCGTTGGCCTCGTAGATCGCGTCGATCGCCGACGCCCACGGCTCGGGGGCGTCCTCGGTCATGAGCTCGGACCGGATCCGGTCGTCGGCCTCGGCGTTGCCCGTGAGCAGGCCGGTGAAGAGCAGCCCCTCCTCGGCCCGAGCGTCGACGCGCGCCTGCGCGGCCTCCATCCACGTGTCCGTCGCGGTCATCGTGCGCATGAAGCGGCACGCCGCGGCCTGCGTGTCCTCGGTCCCGGCCGGGACGGCCCATGCCGAGCCGCCCGCGAACGCGATCGGCTCGCCGTCCATGGACCGGTAGGAGTCGAACGCCATGGGCGCGTCGCTCGACACCTCGTTGAGCACGTTGACGTACCAGTTCTCCATCGGCATCGCGCCCAGCACGCCCGTCGCGAACTGGTTGCCCTCGCCGAAGAAGTCGGCCGAGTCGCGGAACGCCTTGACCGCTCCGAAGCCGCCCTGCTGGTCGTAGATGCCGACCGCGAACTCGAGCGCCTCGATCACCGCCGGGTCGTCGAGCTGCGCGGTCCGGCCGTCCTCGGAGAGCAGGTCGACACCGTTGCTGCGCGCCCACAGGGGCAGGAACTCGGGCAGCTTGGAGTCGTAGCCGATCACGCTGAGGCTGCCGCCGTTCCCCTGGGTCAGCGCCGTCGTGGCGGACGTGACGGCCTCCCAGTCGGAGCCGTTCACCGCCTCGATGCCGAGCCCCGCCGCCTCGAGCAGCGACGCGTTGGCCATCGTGATCTGCACCTGGTTGAACTCGGGGATGCCGTACACGGAGTCGTTGAACGTCACCTGGTTGAGGGAGGGCTCGCGGAACACCGACGTGTCGATGCCCTCGCCCTCGATGCACGCGTCGAGCGGGATGATCGCGCCGCGCGACGCGAACGTGCCGATCTGGTCCCGGTTGGCGTAGACGAGCGCCGGCGGGTCGCCGGCGGCCACCGCCGAGAGGAACTGCTGGATGTCCAGGTCGCCCTCGACGAGGGACAGCTCGACGTCGTCGCCGAGCGCCTCCTGCGCCGCCTCGTAGCGGACCTCGCCGATCTCGTCGGTCAGGCCGAACCCCATGATCGAGAGGTTCCCGCTGAGCTCCGCCTCGGGGTCGAAGGCGACGGCCTCGCCGCCGCCGCCGTCGTCGTTGGTCGTGCCCTGCGCGCAGGCCGCGAGCACCACGCCCGAGACCGCCACCAGGACCGAGGATCGAACCGCTGAGCTCTTCATCGTCCACTCCTGCCTCGCCCGGACGTCAGCGCCGACGTCCGTCCCGGCGCGTCCGGTCGGTCGCGCCGCGCGCCGCGCGTCCGACGGTGGGGTGGACCGGGGACGTGAGGGGCGCGTCGATGCGAGTAGAGCACCGTTGAGCACTTCTCGCGCGGGGAAGTCGATGACCTTGAGCGTCCACGGCCCGACGGCCCGACGGCGCGTCGCGCGCCGAGCGTCAGGCGTCGGGCGTCGGGGATCGACCACGCGCGCCCGACGCCACGCGGCGACGGAGGCGAGACCCGCCAGCACGGGCGCGGCGGCCGCCACGCCGATCTCGAGCGCGGAGGGTCGCTCCGAGCTCACGGACTGCGCCCCGACGGCCGGCCGGCCCTCGTGGACCCGTTCCTCCGCGATCGCCGGGCCCGCCGGCAGGACCAGAGCACCCGTCGCGAGCACCGCACCCATGAAGCGCCACCATCGTGCCGACCTCGTGCGTGCCGACCACGTGGCCGAGGGACGCCGAACCGCCAGGGAGCGCACCGTGACACCTCATCCACCCGTCGCGGGGCGCGTCGTGCTCCCGCGGGAATCGCCGACCATAACCCGCTCCGCAGGAATTGCAAAAAAGCCCGGCGGCCGACCGGTGCGCGCGCGGAATTTGCGCGGGCTTCTTTTCCTCCCGGGACCGGGCTATGGTGCGGCCATGACACGGAACCGGGCCGCCGCCGACGTCGTCGCTGGTGAGGACCGCGCGGTCGGGACGTCCCCGCCCGGCGACCGCGTCGTCACGCGCCGCACGACGGGGGCCGGTCGGACGCAGACAATGTCGCGTCGACCTTCCTGATCCTTTTCCCAGGACGAGCCCTCCGTCGAGCGCGCTGCACCGCAGCGCGCTCTTTCCTTTTCCGTCGAGAGTGGAGACCTCCATGTCGCTCATCCGTCGGACCGCCGCCCTCACCCGCGGCCGGACGCGCACCACCCGGCCCGACGAGACCAGCGCCCTGCGCGGCGAGATCGAGCGCTACGGCTGGGCGCTCCGGTACGTCGAGGCGACGGACCACGGGCCGTCCGTCGCCTACACCGTCGGCCTGGGCCTGCGCGGCCTGCCGGAGCTCGCCGTCCGCGGGCTCGCACCCGAGCCGTCGTGGACGCTCCTGAACGACGCCGCGGGCCGCGCGACGGCCGGCGCGATCCCCGTGCCGGGCGCCGTGCTGACCGGCGTCGTGGCGGGCGTCGCGCTGCACGTGCGGCCGATGGACGACACGACGGCGCTCGCCGTGGCGCACGAGGTGTGCGCGTCCCGGGGCCGGGTGCGCGCGGTCGAGCTCGTCGCCGTGCCGGAGCCCGTCCGGGCAGGCTCGGCCTAGGACGGCGGCCGCCCGCGGCGGGGCTCAGCCGCGGAGCAGGTCCTCGAAGTCCACTGTCAGCGCGAACGGGTCCGCGGGCGCCGCCTCGCGAGGCGGGCGTCCGGCGACCAGGGCGGCGAGCTCACGCGCACCCCGGTCGATGCGCGCCCCGAGGGGCACGGCGTCCTCGCTGGTCGAGCCGGCCGACCGGCCGAAGTCCTCGGTCGCGCCGAAGACGCCGGTCGGCACCACGAGCGCGTGCAGGTACGTGAAGAGCGGCCGGACCGCGTGGTCCAGCGCGAGCGAGTGACGCGCCGTGCCGGCGGTCGCGCCCATGAGCACGGGCATGCCCTCGAGCGCCCCCTCCTCGAGCACGTCGAAGAAGTTCTTGAAGAGGCCCGCGTAGGAACCCGAGAAGATCGGCGTCACCGCGACGAGCCCGTCGGCGGTCGAGACCGTCCCGAGCGCGCGCTCGAGCGCGGCGGACCCGAAGCCCGTGAGCAGCTTCGCGTTGAGGTCCTGCGCGTGCTCACGCAGCTCGACGACGTCGGTCGTGACGTCCTGCCCCGCGGCCCGCAGCGCGCGCTCGACGGCCTCGGCCATGCGGTCCGCGAGCAGGCGCGTCGTCGACGGCTGGCGCAGGCCGGCCGAGACGACGGCGATCCGGCGGGTCATCGCGTCACCTCGACGGCCTCGGCCGAGGCGCCCGTGACGTCGTCGGCCGCCGCGTGGACGGTCGCGTCGCGACCGCCGCCGGCCGCCGC
>NZ_JACVQL010000126.1 GCF_019733465.1 Actinotalea ferrariae
GGCGACGGCGGCGGGCGCGTCCGCCGAGCGGTACTCGGCGACGGCCGCGGGGGTCGCGACGAGCGCGCCGGCGACGGCGAGCGCGAGGGCGGACACCTTGCGGTGCGGCCGGCGACGCCGTGCGGACGGGGGTGGGGAGGGGGGTGGTGCGCCCGGCGGTGCCGAGCGGGAGGAGAAGAACTCCTGCACTGGGTGCTCCATCGTTTTCGGTAGCCTGGCTGACCGCGTGGGTCCCATGGCTTTGCGCCCCTGCCTCGCGACAGGTTTGCCTTTTCGTGGACGCCGTAACAGTACGACCCGAAATTCACCCGGTCCAGGACCTGTGTCCCAGGTCACGGCGACGGCCGGGTTGCGACCGGATGATCCGGACATTCCCGTCGGGTGACGTTGTTCAGCACTTGTCCATTCTCGGCGCGAGTGCGCCGTCCGTTCCGCGGCCACCCGGCGACGCGGCATTGGTAGCCTGCACGATCATCGTCGCGCAGCGCATGGACGAGAGGTCACCGTGGTCCCGCCCTCCCCCGTCGTCCCGCCCTCCCCCGTCGTCGCCGTGTGGAAGGCGACCTGGCTGCCGGCGTCGCAGACGTTCATCGCCAACCAGGTGGGCTCGCTGTCCCGGTGGCGCCCGCTGACGATCGGGCTGCGCCGCGTCGAGGGGCTCCCGGTCGTCCCGGACCTCGCGCCCTTCGGCGACGGGCTGCCGTCCCGGGTCGGCCAGCGGGTCAGCGCGCTCGCGGGGCACCGCGGCGTCTACGACGCCGTCCTGCGCGAGTCGGGAGCCCGCCTCGTGCACGCGCACTTCGGGACCGGCGGGACGGGGGTCCTGCCCGTCGCCCGCCGCCTCGGCCTCCCCCTCGTCGTCACGTTCCACGGGTTCGACGTCACGTCGCTGCCCCGCCGGCAGGACCGTGCCGGCCGCACCTACCGCCGCCGGCTGCGCGCCGTGTTCGAGTACGCCGACGCCCTCGTCGCGGTCTCCGAGTTCGTGGTCGAGCGGCTCGTCGAGCTCGGCGCACCCCCCGCGAAGATCCGCCTGCACCACATCGGCATCCCGGTCGACCACGCACCGACGCAGCGCGTCGACGCCGGCCGGGGGGTGACCTTCGTCGGGCGCCTGGTCCCGAAGAAGGGCGTCGAGGACCTCGTGGCCGCGATGGTCGTCCTGCGCCGCACGGGCCGTGACGTGCCGCTGCGGATCATCGGGGACGGCCCCCTCATGCCGCAGCTGCGGCGGACCGCGGCGCAGGCGCGGCTCGACGTCGAGCTCCCCGGCTTCTGCACGCCCGACGAGGTCGCCGCGGCGCTACGGGCTTCGGCGATCTTCTGCGCGCCGTCGCGGACCGCGCCCGACGGCGACTCGGAGGCCTTCGGCATGGTCTTCCTCGAGGCTGCGCTGCAGGGGGTCCCCGTCGTCGCCTACCGGCACGGCGGAGTGACGGAGTCGGTCGCCGACGGCGTCACCGGCCTCCTCGCACCCGAGGGGGACGTGGAGGCCCTGGCCGCCCACCTCGCGACGCTGGTCGACGACCCCGCCCGGGCTCGCGCACTGGGCGAGGCCGGCCGGCGGCGCGTGCTCGACCACTTCGACGTGCGCGAGCAGACGCGCCGTCTCGAGGACATCTACGACGAGGTCACGGCGACGGCGGCGGCACGCCGGCGTTGACACCCGGCGGCGCGCCGCCGGGCGTGGACCTCAGGCGCTCGTGCGCCGGACGATCCGCAGCAGGCGCTCGAGCGCGAGTCGCGAGTCCGCGCGGTGGACGACGGCGAGCACGCCGGCGGTCAGGCACACGTAGGCCAGGGTTCCCAGGGCGAGCACGGCGACCCGACCGTCGACCGCACGGGCGACGAGGAGGTACGCGGCCGCGCCCCACGCGGCGGCGTGCACCGGCGGCAGCAGGGCGCGCACCTGCTGGCGTCCCGTGATCCCGCCGAGCCGCCGATGGATGGCCAGGATCACCGGGGTGAGCACGAAGCCCGCCGCCGCATACCCCACCGCGACGCCCAGCACGCCCCAGCGCAGACCGACGACGATGCCCGTGACCTGCGCCGCGGTCGCGAGCACCTCGTAGCGCACGAGCAGCTTGACCTGGCCGGTGGCCTTCATCAGGGGCGCCGTCACGTAGAAGACCGTCTCGCGCGCCCCGGCGACCGCGAGCACGGCGAGCAGCGGCGCCGCGGGCATCCAGTCGTCGCCGAGGACGACGGCGACGAGCTCGTACGACGCGGCCGCGGCGAGGCCCATGAGCGGCACGGTCACCCACGCGAGCAGGCGCACGGCGTCGAGGAGGTGCCGCGCCAGCAGCTCCGGACGGTCGGCCAGGCGCGAGAAGACCGGGAACGTCACGCGCGAGACGGTCTGCCCGATCATCTGCACCGGGATCACGAGCACCCGGTACGCCATGCCGTAGTACGACAGGGCGACGACGCCGAGCACGCGTGCCACGAGGATGTTGTCGATGTTCCGGGAGAAGTAGGCGATGCCGTTGGTGAGCATGACCCGCAGCCCGAACGGGAGGAGCTGGCGCAGCTCCCGGACGCGCAGGTTCGGCACCGGACCGCGGCCGGCGCGCACGAGGACGAACGCGACCACGAGGTCGAGCGCGACGACCTGGAACACGACCGCCGAGGGCCCGGCGCCGAGCAGGGCCGCGACCACGCCGGCGACACCTCCGACGGCCGCCCCCAGGACGTCCGCGACGGCGATCGGCCGGAAGGTCAGCGAGCGCGCCTGCATCGCACGCGGCGCGATCGCGAGGGACTTCACCACCAGCCCGAGCCCGAGCCAGCGCAGGATCGGGACGAGCTCGGGCAGCCGGAAGAACTCGGCGACCCAGGGGGCGACGAGGAACGTGAGGCCCGCGAGCAGCAGTCCCGAGGCGATGTTCGCGCTCGCCACCGCGCCGGCCGCCCACCGGCTCAGCGCCGGGCGCTGGATGAGGGCCGAGGCCAGCCCCTGGTCCAGCAGCAGGGTCGTGAAGGTCACGTAGATCGTCGCCGCGCTGATCACGCCGTAGGACTCCGGGCCCAGGACGCGCGCGAGGACGATGCTCGAGACGAACAGGAACGCCTGCCGCCCCGCCACCGCCACGGTGTTCCAGCGCACGGCGGCGACCGTCGTCCCGCCGGGGCTCGGGCGTCCGTCCGCCCGCCCGTCCGCCACGACGCCGTTGTCGCTCATCGTGGGCCGCCCGCGACCTCCGCCAGGACCCGCGCCATCCGCTCGCGGTACGCCACGGGCGAGTGCCGGCGCGCGGCCGCGCCGGCGTCGACGAGCGCAGCGC
>NZ_JACVQL010000127.1 GCF_019733465.1 Actinotalea ferrariae
GTCCGTCACCGAGCCCGGGCGTCCCCCGGCGCGACGCCTGCTCCAGGGACCGGCGCAGCCGCGGCCGGACGGCTCCGTCGTCGTGCCGCTCCGCGCGCCGGACCGGCCGGCGGGCGCCCTCGTCCTGACCCCGCCCGAACCCGTCGCCGCCACGGAGTGGCCGCCCGACGTCGACCTCCTCACGGCCCTCGGGCAGCAGGCCGGCGTCGCGCTCGCGCGCGCCGCCATGCAGGACCGGAGCGCGTCGGTCGCCCACGAGCTCCAGCACGCGCTGCTCACCACGGACGTGCCCGACGACGACCGGTTCGGGGTCACGACCATCTACCGGCCCGGGGTGCAGGCCCTCGAGGTCGGCGGCGACTGGTACGACGTCTTCCTCGTGCGTGACGGCGTGCTCGCCGTGGCCGTGGGCGACGTCGTCGGGCGCGGGCTGCACGCGGCGGCCGCGATGGGTCAGCTGCGCAGCGCGGTGCGCGCCGTCGCCGACGAGGACGGTCCAGTCGGCGTGCTCGCGCGCCTGGACCGCTTCGTCGAGCGCACCGGCGTGGGGTTCATGGCGACCCTCGCCTACGCCGAGCTGGACCTGGCGACCGGCCTCGTGCGCTACGCGTGCGCCGGGCACATGCCGCCGCTCCTGCTCGGCGAGGAGACGACCCTCCTGTGGGAGGGACGGTCCCTGCCGCTCGGCGTCCGCGGCGCGAGGACCGGGCGCGAGCAGGGCGTCGTGCAGCTCACGGGGGGCGACCGGCTCGTGCTCTACACCGACGGCCTGGTGGAACGTCGCGACCAGCCGCTCGACGAGGCGCTCGCGGCGCTCGTCGAGGCGGCCGGGTCGCTCGGCGGGGCACCCGTGAACCGTCTGGTCAGCGACGCCCCGGCGCACCCGGTGGGCGAGCACGACGACGTCTGCCTCCTCGCGCTGACGTGGTTCGGTCCCGAGGTCCCCGGTCGGGCCGACGAGGCCTGAGGCCGCGGCGCGAGGGCCTCGGGCTCAGCCCTCGCGGACCGCGCCGGAGCCCTGCACGTCGGACTCGACGTCGGCGCCGCCGGTGTGGGTCACGGACCCGCTGCCCTCGACCGAGGCGTGCAGCGAGCCGGTGACGTGCACGTCCGCGTCGCCCGAGCCCGCGATCGCGACGACCGCGTCCTCGCCGCGGAGCTCGCGCCCGTCGAAGTCGCCCGACCCGTCGAGCCGGACCTCCTGGCTCGTGGCCGCGCCCGCGAGCTCCACCGTGCCCGAGCCCTCGAGCCGCACGCTCAGGGCGTCGACGTCGACGTCCGCGACCCGCACGTCGCCCGAGCCCTCGACGACGACCTCGAGGCCGCCGGCCGTCGCGGCGTCGGCCTCGACGTCCCCGGACCCGCGTACGTGCACCGCCTCGAGCTCCGTGACCACCAGGTGGTAGTCGATCTCGCCCCGGTTGTCCCAGCCGCGCCGCTCGGCGCCCAGCACGAGGACGCCGTCGTGGACCTCGCTCGTGAGGTGCTCGAGCACCCGCTCGCCCGCGGTCACGGTGAGGGACGGCGTGTCACCCAGCTCGACGACCAGGTCGCCCGACGTCTCGAGGGCGACGGTCGTGACGTCGGCGATCTCACGCTCCTCGGTGCTGCGGGGGCCGGTGTCGATGCCGAGGGCGCCGCATCCCGCGAGGAGCAGGGCCAGGGTGCCGGTTGCCATGATCGTGCGGAGTGCCATGTCGTCCTCAGGTCAGCTGGTGCCCCGGGCGGTCCGGGGCTCGTCCAGCGTGGCACCGCCGCCCCCGCGCGGACATGGGGCTGTCCCCCGATCCGTCCCTGACGTCACCCTGAGAGCTGGCCGGGGTAGAAGCCCACCCGGGCGAGGGGCTCGACGAGCTGCTCCTCCTCGTAGGCGAAGTGCGACAGAAGCGTGTCGGTCAGGGCGTCGACCGCCTCCTGGACGCCCTCGTAGCCCTCGGTGCCGGTGCCCGCCCGCACCACCTCGACGAGCGCGCGGTCGACCGCCTCCAGCACGTCGTGGATGACGTGGTGCTCGTCCGCCAGCCGGTCCAGGACCGGCTCGAGGCGCCGGTCCGCGGCCCGCAGGTGCGGGAACACCGACTGGTCCTCGAGGGAGTGGTGGCCGGTGACGACGCGGCAGTACGACTCGCAGTAGGCGCCCATCGTCCACGCGTTCTGGCGCAGGGTCAGCGTCGCGATCTCGGACCGGGCCTCGCCCGCGTCGATGACCCCGGTGCGGACCTGCGCGACGAGGTCGCGCACCTTCTCGAGCTCGGCCCGCAGCATGTCGTGCACCTCGACCAGGTGCGCGCCCGCCGCCCGGCCGGCGTCCGTGTAGGCCGCGTCGGCGGGTGGCGCGACCCGCGGACGGGTCCCCTCGTCGAGCAGGCTGCGGTCCAGGAGCCGCTCCGGCGCCGGCGTGGTCCGCACGCCGAGCGCGGCTCGGTCCGCCGGGTCCGCCTGGCCGGCACGGTGGCCACGGCCGGCACGGTCCGTCTGGCCGGCACGATCTGTCTGGCCGGCACGGTCTGCGTCGTCGGGGTGCGCGGCGACCCGCGCCGCGTCGTCCTCGCGCTCGGCGCGCCGCGGGCCGGCGGCACGCTCGGCCGCCACCAGCTCGCGGACCGCGGGGGCGACCTCCTGGCCGAAGAGCTCGATCGTCGTCGGGTCGTCGGCGCCCAGCACGAAGGTGCTGAAGCCCTGCTCGAGGGCGACCTCCGCCAGCTCCTCGACCCACTGCTGCGGCGGGCCGACGAGGAACCCGCCCGACCTCGCCTCGAACCGGCCGTTCACGTTGAGCAGGCGCCGCACGTCGGCGGGGTCCCGGCCCGCCTCGAGCGCCGCGTCGTCGATCACCGCGTGCGCCGCCGGGGCGTCGGCCAGGTCCAGGTAGCCGAGGGACGGCAGCCACCCGTCCGCGGCACGGCCCGCGAGCGCGAGCATGCGGGGCTTGTACGCGCCGAGCCAGATCTCGACCGGGTGCGCCGGCGCCGGTCCGCGCTTGGCGCCGTCGACCCGGTGCACCTCGCCGTCGACCCGCAGCGGTCGGCGCTCCGCCGCGTCCCAGACGCCGCGGATGATCTCGATGGCCTCGGTCACGGCGCGCACCGCCTCGCCGGGGCTGAGCCGGCGTCCGCCCATCGCCTCGACCGCCTGCCAGAAGGCTCCCGCGCCGAGCCCGAGCTCGAACCGCCCGCCCGTGAGCAGGTCGAGGCTCGCGGCGCTCCGGGCGAGCACGGCGGGGGGCCGCAGCGGGAGGTTCGCGACGTTCGGCGCGAGACGCACCGTGCTCGTCACCGCGCCGAGGTGGCTCAGGAGCGTCCACGTGTCGAGGAACGCCGGCTGGTACGGGTGGTCCTGGACGCTCACGAGGTCCAGGCCCGCACGCTCCGAGATCTGGGCGAGGCGCACGACCTCCTGCGGCGACGCCGCCGTCGGGGTGAGGAACGAGCCGAACCGCAGCTCCTGTCCGTAGTCCGCCACTGCACGTCCTCTCGTCGTCGGCCCGGCCGCCTGCGGCATCCACCGTCCGGGCGCCCGGTCGGGCCGTCGTCCGGCACAACCTTCGGCATCCGCGGTTCATGCCCGTCGCCGAGCGTCCCCGCGGGACCCGTGTGACGCTTGACGGCGACGAAGGACGGCCGACCGACGACGAGGACAGGGGCTGGGCGATGCGCGCGATGGTGTACCGGGGACCGTACAAGGTGCGCGTCGAGGAGAAGGAGATGCCTCGGATCGAGCACCCGAACGACGCGATCGTCCGCGTGACGCTCGCGGCGATCTGCGGGTCCGACCTCCACCTGTACCACGGGCTCATGCCGGACACGCGGGTCGGGCACACGTTCGGCCACGAGTTCATCGGCGTGGTCGAGCAGGTGGGCCCGAGCGTGCAGAACCTCAAGGTCGGCGACCGCGTGATGGTCCCGTTCAACATCTACTGCGGCTCGTGCTTCTTCTGCGCGCGCGGGCTGTTCTCCAACTGCCACAACGTCAACCCGAACGCGACCGCGGTGGGCGGCATCTACGGCTACTCGCACACGACCGGCGGGTACGACGGCGGCCAGAGCGAGTTCGTGCGCGTCCCGTTCGCGGACGTCGGCCCCGCCCTCATCCCGGAGTGGTTGGAGGACGAGGACGCCCTGCTGTGCACCGACGCCCTGGCCACCGGGTACTTCGGCGCGCAGCTCGCGGACATCGCGGAGGGCGACACCGTCGCCGTCTTCGGCGCCGGGCCGGTCGGCCTCTACGCCGCGCGGTCCGCCTGGCTCATGGGCGCGGGGCGCGTCATCGTCATCGACCACCTGGACTACCGGCTCGAGAAGGCCCGGACGTTCGCGCACGCGGAGACGATCAACTTCGCCGAGCACGACGACATCGTCGTGGAGATGAAGCGGACCACCGGCTGGATCGGCGCGGACCGCGTGGTGGACGCGGTCGGCGCCGAGGCCGACGGCAACCTCACGCAGCACGTCACGGGCGCCAAGCTCAAGCTGCAGGGCGGCTCGCCGGTCGCGCTGAACTGGGCGATCGACGCCGTGCGCAAGGGCGGCACGGTCTCCGTGATGGGCGCGTACGGACCGATCTTCAGCGCCGTGAAGTTCGGCGACGCGGTCAACAAGGGGCTCACGCTGCGGATGAACCAGTGCCCGGTCAAGCGCCAGTGGCCGCGGCTCTTCGAGCACATCCGCAACGGCTACATCAAGCCCAACGAGATCGTGACGCACCGCATCCCGCTCGAGCACATCGCGGAGGGGTACCACATGTTCTCCGCGAAGCTCGACGGCTGCATCAAGCCGGTCATCGTCCCGAGCGCGGCGTAGCCCGCCCCCTCACGCGTCGAGAAGGAGAGCACCATGGCCTACACCGCCGAGAAGCCGCCGCTGCCCGAGACCCCGGAGCAGCTCCGCGCCCGCATCCCCGGCTGGGGCGCCGACCTCGACCCGCGGGACCGCCCGTCCGTCCCCCGCGAGGTGCCGGGGATCGAGACCGGCGCGCACTGGGACTTCCCCGAGCGGCAGGTCGAGCACTCGCCGCGGGAGCGGTCGATCGAGCACGGCACGATGCCGCCCGTCTTCGGGACGTCCGCCCCGCTCAAGGGCGCGTCCGGCGCGATCCGGCGGTTCGCCTACGAGCGGTACAGCGAGGGCCGGGCCGCTCACTGGCTCCTGCTCATCGCGGCCGACCGCGTCGACGCCGTCGAGAGCCACCTCACGGCGCTCGCGAGCACGCGACCGGACAACCTCCTCACCGAGACCGGCATCAAGGCGGAGATCACGCACCACGGGCTCTCGTCGCGCACGGCCGGCAAGCGCGTCGACGTCGGGCACCAGGCGCTCGACCCCGTCATCGTGGCCGGCCCGTGGATCGTGGCCGCGGGTCTGACGATCCTCGGCGCCGACGCGCTGCGCCGGCGCATCGACGCACGCACCGCCCGCCCGACGACGTCGACCGCCCAGGGCACGGGCACGGGCGCGGGGCAGCAGATGGGGCAGCAGGCGGGGACCGCTCCGGTGGACCCCACGGTCGCGGCCCCGAGCTACCAGCCCGGCATGTCCTGACGGGGCACCCTCCGGGACCCCAGGACCACCCGGAGGGGTGAGCGTCCGGGTTCACCGCGCGGGTCACGGGATGGTCACGCATGCTGGAGGAACACCGAGAAGGCGTGCGACCCACGCCGCACCACCGACGACTGGAGATGCCATGACGACGAAGGTCGAGAAGTCCATCCTGGTGAACGTGCCGCTCAGCGTGGCCTACAACCAGTGGACGCAGTTCGAGGAGTTCCCCCACTTCATGGGCGGCGTCTCCAAGGTCACGCAGCTCACGGACGACCGCCTGCAGTGGGTCGCCGAGATCGGTGGGGTCAAGCGGCAGTGGGAGGCCCGGATCCTCGAGCAGGTCCCGGACCAGAAGGTCGCCTGGGCGGCCACCGAGGGCGCGACCAACGCCGGCGCCGTGACGTTCTCCGACGTCGGTGGCGGCCAGACGTCGGTGCACCTCTCGCTCGAGTACGAGCCCGAGGGCCTCGTGGAGAAGGTCGGCGACAAGCTGAACATCGTCGAGAACCAGGCCGAGAAGGACCTCGAGATGTTCAAGACGTTCATCGAGGCCGAGGGCTACGCCACCGGCGCCTGGCGCGGGTCCGTGAACGAGGGTGCGGCCGTGGGCACTCCGGGCGTCGAGTCGGCGACGGCGTCGCAGGGCGACAAGGGCAAGGCAGGTCTCTCGGGCGCCGCCATGGCGGCCGGCGCGGCGGTCGCGGCGGGCGCAGCTGCGGCTGCGATCAAGGCGAAGAGCGACAAGGGCTCCGAGACCGACGTCGAGCAGGTCGACGTCGTCGTCCCGGTCGAGCCGGTGACCTACTCGACGACCGACACGCTGTCGACCACGACGGCCCACACGGAGCCGCTGCCCTACACGGGCACCGACCCGCTGGCGACGGACCCCGTCGCGGGCGTGACGGACGACGACCCGGTCCAGGGCGACTCCGGCCGCCTCTGACGGCCCGGCGGCCCCGGCGACGGGTGCCGCCCGCACCATGACGGCCCTGAGGGGAGCGGCGCGCGGCGCCGCTCCCCTCAGCCGTGCCCGGCGGCGACGCCCTCGTGCGGACCTCCACCGGGGCCCGACCGGGTCCTGGATGATGACCGGCATGTCCGACGTCGTCGCCGCCGAGCTCCGCGCCGCGGGCTGTGTCTTCGCCGAGGAGGAGGCCGCGCTGCTCGTCGAGGCAGCCTCCGACGCGGCCTCGCTCGCGTCGCTCACCGCACGCCGCGTCGCCGGCGAGCCGCTCGAGCAGGTGCTCGGGTGGGCCGCCTTCGCCGGCCTGCGGGTCGCCGTCGAGCCCGGCGTGTTCGTGCCGCGGCGGCGCAGCGAGCTGGTGGTCCGCGAGGCGCTGCGCCTCCTCGCCGGCGGCGCGTCGGACGTACCCCCACCGGCGGCCCGGCCGGTCGTCGTCGACCTGTGCTGCGGCTCCGGCGCGCTCGGCGCCGCGATCGCGGCGGGCGTGCCCAGCACGCGTCCCGTCGAGGTGCACGCC
>NZ_JACVQL010000128.1 GCF_019733465.1 Actinotalea ferrariae
GTGCGGGCGTCGTCCAGCCGCCGTCGGACGGGGCGCACGCCGACGAGGCGCGCGAGCGCGCGCGCGAGGCGCTCGGCGAGCGGGCGTGGCGCACGCTCACGGCCGCCGGCGGCTACCTGCCGTCCCTCAGCGACGTCGCGCACTGCGTGGACGTCATCGAACGGCTCGGCGCCGGCACGCGCGCCGAGAGCACGCGACGCCCGACCGAGAGGCCCCACCCGTGACCGCACCGACGCCGCCGCCGGCCGCAGCGCAGCCCACCGCCCCCGCACCGCTCACGCCCGCCGAGGTCGCCGTGCGCGCCGACGCCGTGCTGGCCGAGGTCGGCACGGCCGTCGTCGGGATGGCCGAGGCGCTGCGGATCGCGCTCGCGGCGATCGTCGCGGGCGGGCACGTGCTCTTCGAGGACGTGCCGGGCCTCGGCAAGACGCTCGCCGCGCGGAGCCTCGCGACGGCGCTCGGCCTCGACTTCCGGCGCATCCAGTGCACGCCCGACCTGCTGCCCTCGGACATCACCGGCTCCGCGGTCTTCGACCCCGAGAGCGCGTCGTTCCGCTTCCGCCCCGGGCCGCTCTTCACGGGCCTGCTGCTCGCCGACGAGATCAACCGCACCGCGCCCAAGACGCAGTCGGCCCTGCTCGAGGCGATGGCCGAGCGCCAGGTGACGGTCGACGGCGCGACGTACGCCATGGCGCGGCCCTTCCACGTCATGGCCACGTCGAACCCCGTCGAGTACGAGGGCACCTACCCCCTGCCCGAGGCGCAGCTCGACCGCTTCATGGTGCGGCTCGCCGTCGGCTACCCCGACCGCCGGGCCGAGGCGGACGTGCTCGGACGCCGGCTCGGTCGCCGTCAGGAGGCCGCGCCCGTGCGGCGCGTCGTCGACCCGCCCACGCTGCTCGCGATGCAGGCGGGCGTCGAGGCGGTCGAGGTGGACCCCGACGTCGTCCTCTACTGCGTGGACCTCGCGGCGGCCACGCGGACCCACGAGGCGGTCGAGGTCGGGGCGTCGCCGCGCGGCTCGCAGGCGCTGCTCCTCGCGGCGCGCGCGCTCGCCGTGCTCTCGGGCCGGGCGTTCGTGGCGCCCGAGGACGTCAAGGCGGTCGCCGTCCCCGCGCTCGCGCACCGCATCACGCTCACGCCGGCCACGTGGGCGGCGGGCGTCGCGGCGCAGGACGTCGTCCGCGAGGTGCTCGCGCGCGTCCCCGGACCGGCCGTGGTGCCCCAGCGATGACAGCCGGGCGATGAGCGGGACCGGCCCGGTGCCGCCGCGCGGCACGGTGCGCCTGCCCGATCGCGCGGAGGGTGCGCCGCTGGGGCCCGCCTGGTCCGTCACGCCGCCGCTCGTCTGGACGGTCGCGGCAGGGCTGGCCGTGCTCGTGCTGGGCGTCCTCGGCGGCCGCCCCGACGTCGCCGCGCTCGGCGCGCCCTGCGTGCTGGGCGCGGTCTGGGCGCTCTGGGCACGACCGCGCGGCTCGGTGTGGGCCGACGTCGTGCCGACGGCGGAGGGCCGCAGCGGCGCCGAGCTCACCGCGGAGGTGCGGCTCACCGCGCCCGTGGGGACCGAGGCGGTGCGTGTGCGGGTGAGCCGGCCCGGTCACGGCGCCACGGAGGCTCTCGTGCACGTCCCGCTGACCCGCACGCTGGGGGTCGCGGCCGCCTCGGTGCGGACCGGCCCGCAGGACCTGTTCCGCGTCGAGCGCCAGGGTGTCGGGCCCGGCGGGCTCGTCGTCGGCCCGGTCGACGAGGAGCCGCCCTCGGTCGTGCTCGTGCTGCCCACGGCGCGGTCCGTCGCCGACCTGCCGCTGCCGACGCGCCTGCGCGGCCTCAGCGGCCAGCACGAGTCGCGGCGCGCGGGTGACGGCGGCGGCCTGCGGGACATCCACCCGTTCCAGCCGGGCGACACGCTGCGCCGCATCGACTGGCGCGCGACCGCCCGACGGTCGCCGCGCCTCGAGCAGCTCTACGTGCGCCGCACGCTCGCGCTCGCGGAGGCTGTCGTGACGCTCGTCGTCGACTCGCGCGACGAGGTCGGTCCCGACCCACGCACGTGGAGCGGCATGCGCGCGATCCGGCCCGACGACGCGACGTCGCTCGACCTCGCGCGCCAGGCGGCCGCGACGGTCGCGCAGGGGTTCCTCGCCGCGGGGGACCGCGTGGGCGTCGAGGACCTGGGCGTGCGCCGCCGGGCCCTGCGCCCGGGCGCGGGACGCCGCCAGCTCGACCGTGTCGTGCACCAGCTCGCGCTGCTGCGGCCCGAGGGCGACCCGGCGCGCCGCGTGCGGCCGCCGCACCTGACGACCGGGAGCCTCGTCGTGCTGTTCAGCACCTTCCTCGACCCCGAGGCCGCCGAGCTCGCGCGCACGTGGCGGCGCGCCGGGCACCGCGTCGTCGCGGTCGACGTCCTGCCGCGGCTGCGCGTGCGCGCGCTCGACCAGCGGGAGCGGGTCGCACTGCGGATGGTGCAGATCGAGCGCTCGGACCGGCTCGACGACGTCGTCGCGGCGGGGGCCGAGCTGGTCCGGTGGGCCGACGACGACGCGTCGGCCCGGCTCCAGGCGTTCGCGCGCCTCTCCCACCGCCGGCCCGGACCGGGGGTCGGCTGATGGCGGGCGAGGGTGCCGCGGACCGCGTCCGCGAGCTGCTGGGGCTGCCCGTACGGCACGGCGTGCCCTCGCCGCCGCGGGTCGTGCTGCACCTGCGCGGTGCGGTGCCCGGATCGGTCGTGCGGATCACCGCGGCGCTCCTCGTGGCGGCCGTCGTGGGCCTGAGCGGGGCACCCACGGTCGTCGTCGTGGCCGGCCTCGTGGCCGCGGGCCTCGTGCTGCGGTGGCCGCAGTGGCCCGTCGCGCCCGTGGCGCTCGTCGTGGTCGCCTTCGTGCTGCTCGCCGGACCCGACCTGCTCGCGGTCGGTGGGGCGCGTGAGGGCACGGGCCTGCTGCGCCTGTCGGCGCTGGTGCTGTGCGGGCATCTCGCGGTCCGGCTCGGGGCGCTCGCGGCCCGGATCGCGTGGCGCGGCGTCGTCGACGTCGCGGTGCTCGGCGTCGTCGCGCGGTCGGTGCTCGGGGTGCAGGTCGTCGTGCAGGGCTCGCTGCTGGTCGTCGTGTGGCTGCGCTCGGGCCTCGGGGGCGTGGTCGCCGGCCAGGAGTGGCTGCGCCTGCTCGCGGCCGCCGCGGTCGTCGTCGTCGCCGTGCTCGTGGTGCCGCGCGCGTGGCTCGGCCAGCGTCGCCGTCGCGCGCTCGACGACTGAGCGTCCCGCCCCCGCGGCCGCCGGGCCGTCAGTGGGCGGTGACGGCGTCCGGCGCCGGCGTGACGGCGGGCTTGCGCCGCGCGGTCTCGGCCAGGCCCACACCCGCGAGCACGACGGCGCCGCCGAGCAGCTGCACCCACGTCATGGCCTCGGAGAGCACGAGCCAGGCGGCGGCAGCCGCGGCCACCGGCTCCGTCATGCCGAGGATCCCGGTCCGCGCGGCGCCCAGGCGCACGACGGCGGCCAGGACCAGCACGTACGGCACGACGGTGCCGAGCACCACGATGTACGCGAGGAGCACCCACAGCGGCAGGTGGCTGCCCTCGAGCGCGCCGGGCAGGTCGACGTCGTCCGCGAGGATGCCCGCGTCGAACGTCCACAGCGGCTGCAGCGCGACCCAGAAGATCGCGGCGAAGACCATCGACCACGTCTGCGTCGACAGCGGGTCGCGGTGGCGGACGAGGCGGTCGCCCAGCAGGTAGTACGTGGCCAGCGAGAGCGCCGCCCCGCCCGCGGCGACGAGCCCGAGCACGTCGAGCCGCACGCCGTCGCCCACCTGCGCGACGAGCGTCAGGCCGGCCAGGCACGCGGCCAGGGCCCACCAGACCCGCGCGCGCACGTCCTCGCGCAGCACGAACCTTGCCCACAGCGCGACGAGGAGCGGTGCCGTGTACTCGATGAGCAGCGCGAGCCCGACGGGCAGCCGCGAGATCGCGACGAAGTAGAGCCACTGCACCATCGCCATGCCGACGACGCCGAGCACGGCGAGCGCCGCGAGCTCGCGCCCGCGCGGCAGGCGCGCCCGGGGCGTGACGACGAGCAGCGCCGCGACGAGCACGACGGCGGCGCCGAGAGAGCGCAGCTCGACGAGCCGGGTCGTGCTGAGACCTGCCTGCAGCGCGAGCTTCGACACCGTGCCGTTGACCGCGAAGAGGAGCGACCCGCCGACGATCGAGGCGACGCCGACGGCGGTGCGGCGCGCGGAGGAGGTCACGGCCGGAGCCTAAGCCGCGCGGTGCCCATCGGCGGTGCGGCGCTCATCGTCGGCACGCTCGTCGAGGACGTCGCGACCGGGGGCGTCGGCATCGTGGACGACCCGGTGACCCTGTCGGCGGGAGGCGGCATGGTGACGTGGGGCTGGGCGACGATGTTCGGGCTCGGGACCGCGGCAGCGGTCTCCTGAGTCGGTCGGGCGGGAGGCGAACGTGGTCACGGACGACGCCGGGGCAACCGCTGGCGAGCTCGCGTCCGAGGACGACCCGTACGTCAGAGAGGTCGCCGTCTTCGGCGGCGTGGCCGTCCAGTCGTCCCGGCCGTCCGACGAGGACGTCGTGGCCGCGTTGCGCGACGGCGTCGAGCAGGTCGTGACGCAGTGCATCGGGATCGAGCTGTCGTGGAGCACGTCGGCCGTCGTGGCGTCGGACGACCTCTCCTCGTCGGCGGCGGACACCGGGCGCGACGGGATCGACTGGGACTTCGCGCTCGGCCGAGGCGAGCCGTTGCGGTCGGTGGCGCTCGTGGCGACGGCCACGGCCATGGAGGGCTACCACTGGCACCCGAAGTGGCTCCCGGTGACGGTCGCGGCAACCATGCCCGTCCCCGTCGCGCACGGTCGCGGGGACGGTGGTGGTCTGGTGGTCCGGCTCTCGATGCACCGCTGGGCGATGTACGGCGGCGGCGAGGACGCCGTCCGGGTCCAGGGCTTCCTCGAGCCGTGGCTCCTGCGCACCGCCGAGCGCCTCGCCGCCGACACGGGCTTCGCGACGCTCGACCAGGTCAGCGCGGACGTCGACGAGAGCCCGTGGGAGCGAGCGAACGGCATCGGCCCGTCCGCGCGCGACGTCACACGGACGCTGTGGGGGTACGGGTGGGGAACGTTGCTCTCACCCGTCCATGTGGACGCGCTCGGCGGCCGGTCGGCGCTCGAGGCGTTGCGCGACGTCGTGCCCTCGGCACAGCTCGTGGACGTCGGCGACCGCACGTGGGTGAGGCTCGGACCTGATCTCGGCGCCGTGCGACGCGAGGACGTGAGGGCGTTGCGAGAGGTTCTGCTGGCGGCCCTCCCGCGAGGCCCGCGGACGGTCGAGGAGTTCGAGCGCGCGCACGCGCGCAACGAGAGCGTCGAGACCTTCATCCTCTGAGCCCGGTGCGGGGGCGCTTCACCAGCGGTGCTCGGTGCCGAACGCCTCACACGGCGCCGCGCTCGGCCGATGGACGATGTGCGGGAGAACCCGCCTCGACCTCCTCGTCCCCCCAGAGGACCACCGTGACCAGGTTCCGGCTCACCATCGGCCGCAAGCTCGCGCTGAGCTTCGCCGTCGTCCTTCTCGCCACCGGGCTCGTGACCGCGACCGGCGTCGCGCGCGTGCAGCAGATCGAGACGCGGCTGACGACGATCAACGACGAGAACAGCGTCAAGCAGCGCTACGCCATCAACTTCCGCGGCAGCGTGCACGACCGTGCGATCGCGCTGCGCGACGTCGTCCTGGCGCAGACGCCCGCCGAGGCGGAGCCCGAGATCCAGCTGATCGCCGACCTCGAGCAGGACTACGTCGACTCCGCGGTGCTCATGGACGCGATCTTCGCGGACGCCGACGCGGTGTCGCCCGAGGAGATCGCCGCGCTCGAGGAGATCCGCCGCGTCGAGGCGGCGACCATGCCGCTCGTCGCCGAGGTCGTCGAGCTCCGCATGGACGGCGACACCGAGGCCGCGCTCGAGGTGCTCGTCGACCAGGCGAAGCCGTTGTTCGTCGAGTGGCTGGCTGCCATCAACGTCTTCATCGACCTCCAGGAGGAGATGAACGCCGGCGAGACGGCCGAGGCCCGCGGCATCGCGGCCGGCTTCCTCAGCACGATGCTCGCCCTGCTCGCCGGCGCCGTCGTCCTCACGGTCCTCGTCGCGTGGCGTGTGACCCGCAGCATCACGCGGCCCCTCGGGGACGCCGTCGAGGTCCTCGCCGCCGTCGAGCAGGGAGACCTCACGCGTCGCCTCGACGTCGCGTCGCACGACGAGGTCGGTCGCATGGCCGCGTCGCTCAACGCCGCGCTAGCCGCGCTCGGCACCGTCATGGGCACCTTCGCGGACCGCACGCACGGGCTCGCGCGGACCAGCCGGCGCATCGACGACGTGTCGGGCCGCATCGTCGGCGGGGCGAGCGAGTCCTCGGCGCAGGCGGAGGTCGTCGCCGCCGCGGCGCAGGACGTGTCGCGCAGCGTGCAGGCCGTCGCCGCCGGCTCGGACCAGATGGGCGCGTCGATCCGCGAGATCGCGCACAACGCCCACGAGGCCGCCGCGGTCGCCGGGCGGGCCGTCGAGGCCGTGGGCGCGACGGCGGAGACCGTGCAGCGGCTCGGCGAGTCGAGCCGGCAGATCGGCGACGTCGTCAAGGTCATCTCGTCGATCGCGGAGCAGACGAACCTGCTGGCGCTCAACGCGACCATCGAGGCGGCGCGTGCGGGCGCGGCCGGCAAGGGCTTCGCCGTGGTCGCGACCGAGGTCAAGGAGCTCTCTCGCGAGACCGCACGCGCCACCGAGGACATCGCCCGGCGCATCGAGGCCATCCAGCTCGACAGCGCGGGGGCGGTCACCGCGATCGCGGACGTCACCCAGATCATCACGCAGATGAACGACTACCAGATGACGATCGCGTCGGCCGTCGAGGAGCAGACCGCCACGACCGGCGAGATGAACCGCGGCGTCGCCGACGCGGCCCAGGTCTCGGACCAGATCGCCCAGAGCATCGGGGGCGTCGCCGACGTCGCGCGCGCCACGACCGCGTCGGTCGCCGAGTCGCGCGAGGCCGCCGAGGAGCTCGCCGCCGTCTCCGAGGAGCTGCGCGAGCTGGTCACGGCCTACCGCTACTGACCGGGGACGGTCCGCCGGCCGCTCGTTAGGCTCGTGCGGTGACGCAGCCCGCCGCCGAACTCGTCCACCTGCGCGCCGCCGGCGTGAGCCTCGTGCTCGACGTCGCGGGCCCGGCCCTGCCGCGCGTCGTGCACTGGGGGGCGGACCTCGGCGAGGCCGACGACGCCGCCCTCGCCGCGCTCGCCGTCGCGTCCGTCCCGCCGCTCGCGAACACGCTCGACGAGCCCGTCCCGGTCGCCGTCGTGCCTGAGGCCGCCACCGGCTGGATGGGACGGCCCGGCCTGGCCGGGCATCGCGAGGGCCGCGACTGGTCGCCGCTCGTGGAGGTGCGCGAGGTCGACGTCGTCCCCGCGGAGGCCGGCGGTCGCGTCGTCGTCCGCGCGTCCGACGACGTCGCGCGCCTGGCGCTGACGGTCGAGCTCGAGCTCACACCCCAGGGCCTGGTGCGCACGCGCGCCGCCGTCACGAGCACGGCCGCCGCAGACGCGGCGCCCTTCGTGGTCGACGACCTCCTCGTCGCGCTCCCGGTGCCGTCGGAGGCCACGGAGCTGCACGACCTCGCCGGACGCTGGTCGCGCGAGCGCACCCCGCAGCGTCGGCCGCTCACCGTGGGCGCGCACGTGCGCGACAGCCGGCGCGGCCGCACCGGTCCGGACGCGGCGACCGTCCTCGTCGCAGGGGCCGAGGGCTTCGGGTTCCGCCACGGCCAGGTGTGGGGCGTGCACGTCGCGTTCAGCGGCAACCACCGCACGTACGCCGAGCGCACCAACCTCGGCGAGCAGGTGCTCGGCGGCGGCGAGCTGCTGCTGCCGGGCGAGGTGCGGCTCGGGGCCGGCGAGACGTACGCGGGCCCCTGGGTCTACGCGTCGTACGGCGTCGGCATGGACGCGATGGCCGACCGGTTCCACCGCTGGCTGCGCGACCGCCCGCACCACCCGCGCTCGCCGCGGCCCGTCGTGATGAACACGTGGGAGGCCGTCTACTTCGACCACGACCTCGCGCGCCTCACCGAGCTCGCCGACCTCGGCGCCGCCGTGGGCGTCGAGCGGTACGTGCTCGACGACGGCTGGTTCCGCGGTCGCCGCTCGGACGACGCGGGGCTCGGCGACTGGACGGTGGACGAGGCCGTGTGGCCGCAGGGGCTCCACCCGCTCGTGGACCACGTGCGCGGGCTCGGCATGGAGTTCGGCCTGTGGTTCGAGCCCGAGATGGTCAACCCGGACTCCGACCTCGCGCGCGAGCACCCCGAGTGGATCCTGCAGACCGGCGACCGGCTGCCGCCCGAGCAGCGTCGCCAGCAGGTCCTCGACCTCACGCACCCGGGCGCGTACGCGCACGTCCGGGACCAGGTCCTCGCCCTCGTCCGCGAGTACCGGCTCGACTACCTCAAGTGGGACCACAACCGTGACCTCGTCGACGCGGGCACCACGCGCACGGGTGGGGCAGGCGTGCACGGGCAGACGCTCGCGCTCTACCGGCTGCTCGACGAGATCCGTGCGGCTGCTCCGGGGCTCGAGATCGAGTCGTGCTCGTCCGGCGGCGCGCGCGTGGACCTCGAGGTGCTCGAGCACACCGACCGCGTGTGGGCGAGCGACTGCATCGACGCGCACGAGCGGCAGATGATCCAGCGGTGGACGGCGCAGCTGCTCCCGCCCGAGCTGGTCGGCTCGCACGTCGGCGCCGCGCGGTCGCACACGACCGGGCGCGTGCACGGGCTGGGGTACCGGGCCGGCACGGCGCTGTTCGGCCACTTCGGCGTCGAGTGGGACGTCAGCCGGGCGACGTCCGAGGAGCGCGCCGAGCTGGCGGCCTGGGTCGCGACGTACAAGGAGCACCGCGGGCTGCTGCTCCGTGGCACCGTGGTGCGCGGCGACCACCCCGACCCGGCGCTGTGGGTGCACGGCGCGGTGGCCGACGACGGCGCCGAGGCGCTGTTCGCGCTCGTGGCGGTCGAGCGGTCGGACGCGTGGCCCCCCGGGCGCGTGCGGCTGCCGGGTCTGGACCCGGACCGGACGTACCGTGTGGCGCCCGCGGGTCCCGGGGCGGACCTCGCGGGCCTGTCGTCGCTGCCTGCCTGGTGGGCCGACGGCGTCGTGCTCCCGGGCCGCGTGCTCGGGGAGGTCGGCGTGCAGGCGCCGCCCCTGCTCCCCGACACCCTCGCGCTGCTGCACGCCGTGGCCGTCTGAGCCTCGCGGCCGGCTGACCTCGTGGCCGTCCCAGGCACACGGCCGGCCTGACCCTCGCGGCCGTCCGCACGCGGCTGTCGTCCACAGCAGGCCCGCCCCGGCCCGCGTCCACAGGCCGCGGGGTCCCGCCACGACCCTCCGGCCGGTGGTCCCTAGCGTCTCGCCCGTCGAGAGGGGCGGGGATGAGCGGGAGCAGGTGGACGGCGCCGCCGAGCGCGGGCGCGGTGACGAGCGCGGCGTGGGCGGGGCAGGAGGCCGTCGCGCGGGCGCGGATCGCGCTCCTCACGGCGGCCCAGGTGGGCTGGGTCTCGTCCGCCGCGACGACGTACGGCCTGCTCGTCGACGAGGCGCTGGCCGACGTCGCGCGGGTCGCGGCCCAGGTGGACGCAGCCCTGGAGGGCGTCCTGCCCCATGCGCGGGCCGCGGACGCGGCACGCGCCGCGGCGGCCGAGCCGGGAGCCGACCTCCGGGCGGCGC
>NZ_JACVQL010000129.1 GCF_019733465.1 Actinotalea ferrariae
GCCGCGGGCGGGACGGCCGACGAGGTGCACGCGCAGCTGACGGCCGCCCAGGGTGCGGTGCGCGACGCCGAGGCGGCGCGCGACCGGCTCGTCGAGCTCGAGGCGGCGCTCGTGGCGTTCGACGCCGACACGGCGCGCGCGACGCAGATGCTGGGTCGCCGCGAGGTGGAGATCGCGGAGGGCCGCGCGTCGCTCGAGGCCATGCGCGACGCGCTCCTGCTGGCCGAGGTCGAGATCGAGGCTGCCCGGGACGGCGCGGACTCGGTGCGCACCCGGCTGCGGACGGTCGAGAAGCGCATCACCCACCTCGAGACGTGGGTGGACGCGCTGGTGCGGCTCGAGGAGGCGGGCGCGGTGCACGAGGCGCGCCTCGGCGAGCTCGCCGGCGCCCTGGTCGAGCACGACTTCGAGGACGCCGACGCGGTCCGGGCCGCGGCCCTCGACCGGGCCGCGCTGCGTGCGCTCGAGCACCAGGTCGCGACCCACGACGCGGCCGTGACGCGCGTGCGCGCCGCGCTCGAGGAGCCCGAGCTCGCCGCCCTCCCCGAGGCGGTCGAGGTCGACCTCGACACGCTCGCCTCCGCCCACGCCGAGGCCGACGCGGCGGCGACCCTCGTCGCGGGCGAGGCGGCGCGCGCGGCACACCTCGCCGAGGCGGCGACGGCGGCACTGCGCGAGCTCGACACCGCGGTCGAGAGTCAGGTCGCGGCGCACGCCGAGGCGGGTCCCGTGGTCCGGATGGCGAACGTCGCGGCCGCGAGCGGCGGTGACAACGCCAAGCAGCTGACCCTGGCCACGTACGTGCTCATGCGGCGGTTCGAGGACGTGGTCGCCGCGGCCAACGCGCGGCTCGGCACGATGTCCGACGGCCGGTACGCGCTCGTCCGCAGCGACGAGCGGGAGGCCGTCCGGAGCCGCCGGACGGGCCTCGCGATGAAGGTGGTCGACCACCGCACCGGCACGGAGCGGGACCCGCGCACGCTCTCCGGTGGCGAGACGTTCTACGTCTCGCTGTGCCTCGCGCTCGGGCTGGCCGACGTGGTGACCGCGGAGGCGGGCGGCATCGACCTCGGCACGCTGTTCATCGACGAGGGCTTCGGGTCGCTCGACCCGGAGACGCTCGAGGTCGTGCTCGCGGAGCTCGGTCGCCTGCGCGACGGGGGCCGCGTCGTCGGCGTCGTGAGCCACGTCGACGCGCTCAAGCAGTCCATCGCCGAGCGCATCGAGGTCCGCTGCCACCCCGACGGCACCAGCACCCTGGCCGTCCGCGCCTGACGGGCATGCGTCGCGTGGGCGGGCTGCCGTCCCCCGCGTCACCAGGACCAGACGCGCGAGGGGTCACCAGGACCAGCCGCGCGAGGCGTCACCAGGACCAGCCGCGTGAGGCGAGCTCCATCTCCTCGCGGAAGCGCTCGGGCTCCCGGGTCGGACCCCAGGGCTCGGGCGACCACTCCTGCGTGACCGGGACGCCGGCGAGCCGGCACGCCTCGGCGAGGAGCGCGTCGTACGCGGCCTGTGCGGCGAACAGCCGTCGCGCCCGCGCCCACGCGCGCGGGTCGGCCTCGAGCGCCCGCATCTGGGCCGCGACCCGGCCGAGCTGCACCTGGACCGTCAGCACGTCGAAGGGGTCGGGCGGCGGCTGCGCAGGCGCGTCACGCCGTGCGACCGGGTTGCCGGTCCGATCGCCCGAGGGCTGCGGCGCAGCGAGGGCGACGCGCGTCTCGCGCCGACGGCGCCGGGCCTCCCGTGCGCGCGTCCAGAACCGCGGTGGGTCGTCGAGCACCGTCCATGCCAGCGCGCTCCACACCACCGCGGGGAGCACCATCCAGAGCACGGTCTGAACCACGGCGGGCTCCTCGTCAGCGAGGTCCTCCCAGCGTAGGTCGCCTCCCGCAGGCCCACCAGGCCACCGACCCACCGGGCCATCGCGCCGGCTGCTCGAACGGCCGGGGGTGGAGATCGAGCGGCGCGGCACGCCCTCATGGCGAGCGCGCGTCCGTCGGTGCGGGCGATGGGACGGCTGGGGCCGCTGTGACGCCTGTGATTCGCATCAGTCACGCCAGCACCACGAGCACCATCGGCCGCACGGACGGTTCGGCTCGGCCCTGCGGAGCCGCGCGGGAGGACGACGCGGGCCGGGAGCGGGCGGGCGACGGACGGCGGGAGCTGGGCGGCGGACGGGGTCTCAGGGGGTCGCTAGGGTCGAGGGATGGCGACGCCGCACATCACCGCCGAGCCCGGCGACCTCGCACCCGACGTCCTCATGCCCGGCGACCCCCGCCGCGCCACCCGCATCGCCGAGACCGTGCTTTCCGACGCGCGGCTCGTCACGGAGGTTCGCGGGATCGTCGGGTACACCGGGACGTTCGAGGACCGGCCGGTGTCGGTCATGGCCTCGGGCATGGGGATGCCGTCGATGACGATCTACGCCACGGAGTTGTTCCGGTTCTTCGGCGTCGAGCGCATCATCCGCATCGGCACGGCCGGCGGCATGGCGCCCCACCTCGAGCTCGGGGACGTCGTCATCGCCAGCGCCGCGCACACCGACTCCGCGATGACCGCCGGCCGCATCCCCGGCGTGCACTACAGCCACGCGCCGAGCTTCGCGCTCGCGGCGGCGGCCGCGGTGGCGGCGGGCGTCGGTCCCGGCACCACGCCCCCGCCGCCCGAGCCCGCCTCGGGCAGCCGCCGCCGACGGCGGGTCGCGCGCTCGACGGTGCACGTGGGCGCCGTCTTCTCGTCCGACGCCTTCTACGCCGACCGCAAGGCGACGGACGAGCGGCTCGTCGCGCACGGGACCCTCGCGGTCGAGATGGAGGCGGCGGGGCTGTACGCGACGGCCGACGCCGAGGGCGGGCAGGCCCTCGCGATCTGCACGATCTCCGACCTGCTGTTCCGCGAGGCGTCGCTGCCCGCCGCGGACCGCGAGCTGCTGTTCGACCGCGCGGTCGCGCTCGGCCTGGCGGCCCTCGCCACGGCCTGACGAAGGCGGACGGCCGAGTCCATGACCGAGCGTGTCCCCCACCGCATCACGACGGCGATCGCCCGGCTCGACCCGCCACCCGACGCGCGCGTGCTCGAGATCGGGCCGGGCCCGGGCGTCTCCCTCGGCCTGCTGTGCGACCGCGTGCCCGACGGTCACGTGGTGGGCGTCGACCGCTCCGCCACCGCCGTCGAGCGGGCCCTCGCCCGCAACGCCGAGCACGTCGCCGCCGGTCGGCTCACGATCCGCCAGGGCACGCTCGCGGAGCTCGACGGCGAGGACCCGTTCGACCGCGTCCTGGCCGTCAACGTGAACGTCTTCTGGACCGCACCCGCGACCGAGGAGGTGCGCCGGATCCGCGAGCTCCTCGCCCCCGACGGTCGCGCGCTCCTGGTGTTCGAGCCGCCCGACGCGGCGTCGCTCGACCGCGTCGCCGCCGCCGTCAGGGGCGCGCTCGAGGCCGGCGGCCTCGCCGCGTCGGCAGAGCGCGACGACGCCCTGCTGCTCGTCACGGCCCACCACCCCTAGGCGAGCCGGCCCGGCGGCCACCGCACCGTCCCGGTCGGGGCACACGCCCGATGCCGGACGCACCGGCCCACGCGGGGCGCGACGTCCGCGACGTCGATGCGACCCGCCCACCGTCGGCGGTCACACGCCCGGCGGTCGCACGCCCGGCGGTCACACCCGGCGCGGCGTCACTCGCCGTCGGCCGGGCGCGCCTCATGACCCGGCCGCCCGTGCGTGCGGCGCTCCTCCTTGAGCCGCGCCTCGTACACGTGCCGCCGGCCCTCGAGCAGCTCGTCGCGCACGCGGCGCTCCCACGCGCGGAACGGCTCCCAGTACGTGTCGTCGTAGTCCTCGACGACCTGGAACGTCCACCGCCGGCTCACCACGTTCTTCCCGAGCAGGTCCTCACGCATCTGCTGGGCGAGCGCGCCGTGCCCCGCCTCCTCGAGCGCGTCGAGCGCCTCGAGCAGGTCGTTGTCCGCGTTCCCCGTCAGCCGGTGGAACCCGTACAGCCGCCCGCGCGCCTCCTCGACGATCTCGAGCGCCGCCGTGAGCTTCCCGACGGCGTCCACCGTCGCCTGGTCGACGCCGTCGGGCGGCAGGTGCTCGGCGTCGGGTCCGTCCGCGGGACCCACCGCCCCGGCGCCCACGCTCAACGCTTCTTCTCCTGCTCCAGGACGTCCTTCGCCTTGGCGACCACCTGGTCGATGCGTGCGTCCGTCGGGGTGTCCGTGCGGGACTTGAGCGCGTGCGCCGCCTTGTCGAGCGCGTCCTGCGCCTTGTCCTCGTTGCCGTCGAGCGCCTTGCGCGCCTTGCCGACCATGTCGCCGATGCCCATCTCGATCCCTCCTCCGGGTCGCGCGCGCCGGGCACAGCGCCGGCGCACGCCTCGCCCATGCCTACGGCCCCGACCCGGGCGCGGCAACCGGAGCGGGCGGCAGGTCGGCGGCAGAGGGTGAACCCCTGGGTGAAGCGCCGTCACCGCGGTCAAGATCGCCGCGGGCGGACCGATGCAGGGAGTTCAGTGCAGACGTCCAGTCCAGACGAACGGCCCGCGCCAGGGCCGGCGGGAGGCGATGATGGTCCCGATCACCGTGGAGGTGCTCGAGCTCGTCCGGCGCGTGCTCGAGGAGACCGACGACCTGGCCGACGCCGCCGACCCGGCCCGCTCGACCCGCTGATCCCTCAAGCGACCCGACGAATCGGCCGAAAGCAGACCTGTGCCCCGCCTCTTCCCCGTCCAGCCCGACTTCGACGACGCCACGCGCGCCGAGCGTCGGGTGTGGGAGGACCTGCGTGACCAGCTGCCCGACGACGCCGCGCTGTTCCACCACGTCCCGCTGCAGCTCGGCAGCCGCGAGGGCGAGATCGACCTGCTCGTGGCGTGGCCCGGCGTCGGCCTCGCGGTGATCGAGGTCAAGGGCGGCCGCGTGGTGCGGGACGCCGAGGGCTGGTGGCAGGGCCCGGCGGACACGGCACACCGCATCGACCCCGTGCGTCAGGTGCAGGACGCGCGGCACATGCTCCGCCGCTACCTCGGCCAGCACCGCAGCCCCGCGTCCCAGGCGCGCTGCGTCCAGCTCGTCGCGTTCCCCAACGTGCGCGTCCCCCAGGACTGGGAGGCGCCGGACTGCCCTCGGCAGATGGTCATCGACAACGACGACCTCGTCGGCCTCGGCCTGCGTGTGCGCCGCGCCATCGAGGACCTGGGCGGCGGTCAGCGGCCGCTCACGCACGAGGGTCTCGCGAGCCTCGAGGCGCTGGTCGCCGGCGCGCTGCCGAGCCAGCGCGACCACCTCGTCGCCGCGGCCGAGCACGACCAGCGCGTCGAGCAGATGACGCGCGACCAGGCCCACGTGCTCGACCTGCTGCGCTACCAGCGGCGCATCCGCGTCGTCGGCGGCGCGGGCAGCGGCAAGACGTGGCTCGCGCTCGCGCAGGCCCGTCGCCTCGCGCGCACCGGGGAGCGGGTCGCGCTCGTCTGCTACAGCCGCGGCCTCGCGCGGTTCCTCGAGCGGGTCACGCAGGAGTGGCCGGTGCGTGAGCGCCCCGCGTTCGTCGGGCTCTTCCACGAGCTGCCGGTCCGCTGGGGCGCCGAGCCCGGCCAGGACGACGACTCCGACTACTGGGAGCGTCGCCTGCCGTTGCGGCTCGGCGAGCTCGCGGCGGCGCGGCACCCCGGAAGCCTCTTCGACTCCGTCGTCGTCGACGAGGCGCAGGACTTCGGCGAGCTGTGGTGGCCCGCGCTCCTCGCGTGCCTGCGCCACGGCGGCGCCCGGGGTGACGGCCCCGAGGGCGGCCTCTACGTCTTCATGGACGACGCCCAGCGCGTCTTCCCGCGCCAGGGGCACGTGCCGATCGACCTGCCGCCGTTCACGCTGCAGGAGAACATCCGCAGCACCAAGCGGATCGCCCAGCTCTTCGGCAGCCTCTCGCACGAGGAGGTCCGTCCGCGCGGCATGGTCGGCGAGCCCGTGCGCCTCGTCGAGGCCACGGTCGACGGCGCGGTGCCCGCGGCCGACGACGTCGTCGAGGCCCTCCTGGACGAGGGCTGGGAGCCCGGGCAGATCGCCCTGCTCACGACGCAGCACCGCCACCCCGAGCAGCGCAACGCGGTCGACGTCGGCGGGTGGCAGCACTACTGGGACGGCTTCCTCGACGAGGAGGACGTCTTCTACGGCCACGTGCTCGGCTTCAAGGGCCTCGAGCGCCAGGTCGTGGTGCTGGCGGTCAACGGCTTCCGCGACGTCCAGCGGGCGCGCGAGCTGCTCTACGTCGGCCTGTCCCGCGCCCGCGCGCTGCTCGTCGTCGTCGGGCCGCGTGCCCTCGTCGAGGAGGTCGGCGGCACGGCGGTCTCGATCCGGCTGCACCAGGCGGAGCCGTGGGCGCCCTGCCCGCTGGGGGTCAGCGCGCCGGGCGCCTGAGCACGTCGCCCGTCTCCGGTGGACGGGGCTCGCGGCGCCCCGTCCACCGAAGACGCGTCACGAGGTCACGCGGGCGGCGGCGGGGGCGGCGTCGTGCGGCCGTAGCCGTCGTTCGAGCCGCCGTTGACCCCGGCGACGCTCGAGATGAGCTCCGAGAGGTTGAGGCCGGTCAGCTGGCGCACGACCTCCTGGCCCTCGCCGAGCACCGAGGCCACGTTCTTCGTGATCGCCGACGCGCCGTCGGTCGAGATGACCGTCATGTTCGCGATCGAGCCGATGGGCTCGGCGGCGGCGCGGACGATCTCGGGCAGGCGCGAGATGACCTCCTGCGCGATGGCGGCCTGGCCGTACTTCTTCAGCGCCTCGGCCTTGGCGTCCGTGGCGGCGGCCTCGGCGCGACCCTCGGCCTCGATCGCGGCGGCGCGCGCCTCGCCCTCGGCCCGGATGGCCGCAGCGAGCGCGAGCTGGCGGTCGCGCTCGGCCTCACCGGCGCGGCGGACGGACTCGGCGTTAGCCTCGGCGTCCTGGATCGCGGCCGTCTTGTTGGCCTGGGCGATCGTGGTCCGCTTGTAGGCGTCGGCCTCGGTCGCGGCGTTGGCGGCGTCGCGCTCGGCGGTCGCCTGCTGGACGGCGGCGTACGCGGCGGCCTCGGCCGGCTTGCGGACGTCGATGTCGAGCTGCTCCTCGGTCACGCGTGCCTGCTCGGCGAGCGCCTCGCGCTGCTGCGCGGCGACGATCTTGTCCTGCTCGGCGCGCGCGAGCTGACCGGCGGCCTCCGCCTCGGCGTTGGCGCGGTCCGTCTGGGCCTTGATGGCGGCCTGCTTGAGGTCGAGCGCCTTCTGCCGCTCGGCGATCTGCTCGGCCGCCTCGATCACGGCGAACTCGGCGGCGCGCCGGGCCTCGGCCTCGGACACCTCGGCGACCTGACGGGCGCGGGCGTTCTCGGCGCGGCCGAGGTTGGCGAGGTAGTCCGAACCGGGCGTCGAGATGTCGGAGATGTTGAGCAGGTCGACCTGCAGGCCCTGCTCGGCGAGGTCGATCTTCGTCGACTCGACGACGCGGTCGGAGAGGCCCTTGCGGTCGGAGATGATCTGCTCGATCGTCATGTCGCCGACGATGGAGCGCAGCGAGCCCTCGAGGGACTCCTTGATGATCTCGGTGAGCGTGCCCTGCTGGGACAGGAAGCGCTGCGCGGCACGGCGCACGCCCTCCTCGTCGCCCCGGACCTTGAAGTTGATGGACGCCTTGATCGCGATCTTGATGCGGTTCTTGTCGACGCCCTCGACCGTGATGCCGATCTGGCGCTGCTCGAGCGAGATCGGGAAGCCCTGCTGCAGGATCGGCCAGACGAACACGCGACCGCCGACGACGACGCGCTGGCCGGCCTCGGTCGCGGCGGCCCGGCCCGCACCGCGGCCGACGATGATGAGCGCCTCGTTCGGGGGGACGCGGCGGATCCGCTTGGCGATGAACGCGACGATCGCGACGACCGCCAGCACGAGGGCGGCGACTCCGATCACGGTCACGATGTCGGACGTCATGGGGAAGGGGCTCACAGGTCGGTCTCCCGGTCGGTGGGTGGTGCGGGTCTGTGGTGGGTCGTGTCAGGCGGGGGGCGCGTCCGTCGGTGCGCGGTTCAGTCGGTGGGCGCCGCCGGGCCGCCCGCGGGGCTCACCTTGACCCGCCCGCCGGACTGCTCGACGACGACGATGCGCGTGCCCTCGGGGATCTCGACGTCGGCCCACGCGAGGCGCCGCTCGAGCTCGCGGACGTCGTCGAGGCTGACCTCCCCGCCGCGGCCGGGCGCGACGGTCGACGTGACGACGCCCTGGACGCCCGTGAGCGTGCGGGGCTGACCGTCCTCGGTCGCCTTGAGTCGCTTGATCAGCGCCTGCACGCCCACGACGGTGAGCACCGCGAACACCGCGGAGGCGACGTAGGCCCAGCCGGTCGGCAGGCCGTTCGCCGTGACGATCGCGCCGATCGCGCCGAAGGCGAGGGCGCCCGCGCCGAGCGACGTGCCGGAGAGGGCGCCGTCGCCCAGCTCGAAGACGTCGCCGAGCGGGAGGGCGACGAGCAGGAGGAGCAGTCCGAGGCCGCCGATGACGATGAAGATGACCATGCGTCGCTGCCTCGTCCCCTCGTGTCGCGGTGTGCCCGCGGGATTCCTGGCGGCACCCTATCGGGCGCCGTCGTGGCATGGGGGTGACCTCCGTGAGCTGATCCCGACGCAGCACGGACGCCGGACGGCGCAGCGCAGGGGCCGGGTCGGCGCAGCGCGGAGGCCCGGACCGTGCGGCCCGGGCCTCCGTCGTGCGCTCGCCGTGCGTCAGGGCGTCGTGCCGCCCAGCGTGTAGGCGCCCGAGCCCGAGTACGCCAGGACGACGTACCGGTAGTAGCCGGACGTCCCGGAGTAGGTGATCGTCTCGTTGGCCCCCGGCGACGTGCCCTGGGCGACCGTGCTCCAGGCCCGTCCGTTCCACTTCTGCAGGTAGAGGTCGAAGTCGGAGCCCGACGGACCCGCGACGCACGCCCGGTGCTGGCCCGAGCGGCTGACGGTCAGGTAGCTGCCGTTGGGCTGGACCGCCTGGGCGCCCGACGTGAGCGACCCCGTGTACGTGCGGGCGTACCCGGTGCACCCGGCCGGCGGCGGGGGCGGGTTGCCGCCACCGCCGTCGCTCGTGACGAGCGTGAGCCCGTACGCGCCGAGGATCTCGTTGACGGGCTGGAAGTACGTCGTGCCGCCGGTGCGGCAGTTGCCCGACCCGCCGGACGTGACGCCCTGCGCCTGGTTGCCCGCGAGGAGCGAGCCGCCGGAGTCGCCGGGCTCGGCGCACACGTTCGTGCGGATGAGGCCGGAGACGGTGCCCTGCGAGTACGAGACGGACGCGTTGAGCGCCTGGATCGTGCCGCAGTGCCAGCCGGTGGTCGAGCCCGAGCGGCACACGGACGAGCCGACGGGCGCGGCCGTCGACCCGGCGACGGCCACCCGGCCGCCGGAGTAGTTGTTGACCGCACCGATCGGCGTGTTGCCCGCCGCGACGCGGACGAACGCGTAGTCGTTGCCCGGGAAGCTCGAGCCGGCGAAGGTGCCGCTCGGGCCTGACGTCGTCGCCCCGGTGCGTCCGCAGTGGCCCGCGGTGACGAAGCCGCCGGCCACCGAGAACCCGATCGAGCAGCGGCTGCTGCCGATCGAGTACGCGTTGCCGCCGATCACGTCGACGTACGTGCGCGGCGCCTCAGCCGTCTCGACGAACGTGACGGCGTCGGCCGGCACCCCGGCCGCCGCGACGACGTCGGCCGCGGCCTGCTCCGCGCCCGGCGCGACGTTCACGACGACGTCGTTCGTCGTCACGTCCACGTGCCAGCCGACGACGTCGCCCTGGCCCACGAGCGCGGTGTCGAGCGTCGTCGCCCACCCGTCGAGCTCGGCCAGCGTGTGGTCGACCGTCACTGCTGTCGCGCCCTCGGCCTGGACGGCGGCGGCGTCGGCGGCGTCCGTGATGGCGACGTAGAGCACGTCCTGGTCCTCGGCCACCCAGCTGCCGGCGAAGTCGCTGCCGAGCTCCTGCTCGAGCGCGGTACCCGTGTCCGCCGCGTCGTCCTGGAACGCCAGGCGCTGCCGCGCCTCCTGCGCGTCGAGCCCCAGGTCGCGCTCCATCGCGCGCAGGAGGCCCGGTGCGAGCTTCTCGACGGCGGGCGCCGCACCGGCCGCGTCGTCGGGTGGTGCGGCCGCGGCCTGGGTCGCGAAGGCCCCGGCCAGCAGCGTCGCCGAGGCCGTGGCCGCGGCCAGGCCCCGTGCGACTGATGTCGTCCTCATGTCCTGTCCCCCTTGCTCCGTTCGGGTGAACCCCGATGCGGGGCACGCTAGGACCGGCGGGGACGACCGGCGGAGATACCGAACGGGTCATACGGCGGCGTTATGGCCCCCGCCGCGCGCGTCCCAGCCGGTGCTCGCGCCGCCGACGGCGCCGGCGGTGAGCCAGGCGTCGTACGCGGGGGAGCGGCGCACGGCCTCCTCGTGCGCGCCGAGGGCCGCGTCGAGGACGGCGCCGACGTCGAGCCGGTCCGCCGCGTCCTCGCGCCACCCGAGGAGCTGGGTCCACCGCAGCGGCGTGCCGTCGATCGCGAGCGCGGTCACGCCCGGAGCGTCGAGCTGGAGGGGCTGCACGAGCGCGACCGCGTGACCGCCGCGGACCTGGTCGAACGCCGCCGCGCGCTCCTGCTCGCCGAGCCCGCGCGGCGTGAACCCCGCCCGCGCGCACGCGGAGACGAAGCACCGCTCGAAGCAGCCGTCGCCGGGGGCCGCGAGCCACACCTCCTCGGCCAGGTCCTCGAGCGGCACCGACCCGCGCCGCGCGAACGGGTGCTCGTCGTGCACGACGACGAACACGGGGTCGGTCCGCACCTCGGTCCAGACGAGGTTCGCGTCGCCCGGTGGCGGCGAGCCGCCGCACGTCCCGACGAGCGCGACGTCGAGCGTGCCGGCCGCGAGCCGCGCGGCCGTGGCCTCGACCGACCACGACGTCATGGGGGTCACGGCGGTGTCGTCCAGCGCAGCGTGGACCCGGTTGACGAAGAGCCCGGCGATCGCGGTGCCCGCGGTGCCGACGCGCACGGCGTGGCACGTGCCGGTGTCGTGGTGGACGAGGCGACGCGTGTCGTCGACGAGCACGTCCATGGCGGGCAGCACCACGCGCGCGTGCCGGAGCAGCAGCTCGCCGAGCGGCGTCGCGCGGGCGCCGTGCCGGTCGCGCGTGAAGACCTGAGCGCCCAGCGTGCGGTCGATGCGGTTGAGCTGCGCGGTGAGCGCTGACTGGGACAGCCCCATCGACGCCGCGGCCTTCGTCACGCTCCCCGACTCCGCGACGGCGACGACCAGGCGGAGGTGCCGCAGCTCGAGCTCCATCCGCGGATTATCGGCACGCCGGTCGCGTGCGGTCGAGGCGCGCCGGGGTGGTCGCGCGCCCACGGCCCACGACGCTCCCCGCTCTCAGTCGGCGGCCGCTTCCCGCGCCCGGCGCTTCTCGGCGCGCATGTTGCACACCCAGCCGTGCGGCTCGGCGAGCGCGTGGGCGGCCTCGGGGCCCCACGAGCCCGGTGCGTACGGCTGGACGTCGGGCCGGTCGTCGCCGAGCAGTGGCTCGAACGCGCGCCACGCGGCCTCGAGGCCGATCGGCGTCGTGAACAGCGTGCGGTCGCCCTCGAGCACGTCGTGCAGCAGGGACGCGTACGCGGGCAGCGGCTCGCCGGGCGTGACGTCGTCGAGGTCGAGCCGTGCCGTGCCGCGCGCGAGGTCGAGGTCCGGCCCCGGCTGCTTGACCGCCGTCGTGATCTCGATCGCGCCGTCGCCCTTGAGGGACAGGCTGATCCAGCTCGACGGCACCTCGTCGCCGAACAGGTGGATCGGGTCGCGGCGCAGCACGAGGGTCACGCGCTGCTCGGACTCGGCCATCCGCTTGCCCGTGCGGAGCAGGAACGGCACGCCGCGCCACCGCTCGTTGTCGATCCACAGCCGCGCGGCGATGAACGTGTCCGTCGTGGACCCGTCGCGCACGCCCTCGATGTCCCCGTAGCCCTCGAACTGGCCGAGCACGACGTCGTTCACGGGGTCGAGCGGGCGGAAGTCGCCGATCGCGTCCTCGCGCGCCCGCACCAGGTCGGTCACCGCGAGGTGCCGCGGCGGCTCCATCGCGACCTGCCCGGCGACCTGGAACAGGTGGCTGACGACCATGTCGAGCGCGGCCCCGGTCGCGTCGTAGAACTCGGCGCGCTGCGCGACGTCGAGCGTCTCGGGCACGTCGATCTGGACCTGCTCGACGTGGTGGCGGTCCCAGATGCTCGAGAACAGCTCGTTCGCGAACCGCACGACGTGCAGGTTCTGCGTCGCCTCCTTGCCGAGGAAGTGGTCGATCCGGAAGACCTGGTCCTCCTCGAGCACGTCGTGCACGACGGCGTCGAGCTCGCGGAAGGCCTCGGGCGACGTGCCGTAGGGCTTCTCGTAGACCACGCGCACGGTCTCGCGCCGGCCGTCGGGCCCGACGTTCAGGCCCTGCGCGCCGATCGCCTCGGTGAGCGGCGCGAAGGCCTGGGGCGGGATCGCGAGGTAGTGCACGACGACGACGTCCTCGGGCGCGAGCCGGTGCTGCGGCGGCTCCGCGTCGCCGTCGGCGAGGTCGTCCGACTCGGTGAGCTCGCGGCGCACCTCGTCGAGCGCCTCGGGCAGGCCGCCGCCGTCGTCGGCCTTGACCTCGTCCGTGAAGCGCGAGTGCCGGGTCATGGCCTCGACGTCGTCGTCGTCCGTGCCCTCGTGCGCGAACTCGGCGAGCGAGCCGCGCACGTGCTCGACGAACTCCTCGCGCGTGATCTTCTCCCGGCCCGTGCCCAGGAGCGCCCAGCGGTCGGGCAGCAGGCCGCGGCGGTGCAGCGTCGCGAGCGACGGGAGCACGAGCCGCCGGGAGAGGTCACCGCGCGCGCCGTGCAGCACGAGGATCAGCGGCGCACCGCCTGAGGGCGCGTCACCGGCCGTGGACGGCGTGGCGGACGGGGTCTCGCTGCGCTTGTCGGGCGAGCTCATCGGTGCGGCCTCCTGTCGCGGGTGCGCCTCGACGCTATGTCGGAGCGCGTGACCCCGCAGCCCAGGCGGTGCGCCGGCGCCCGGACGCGTGACCACGGCGGCCGGCGCGACGCGTCAGTGTGACGTGGGACACATTCACCCGCTTCACGAGTCATCGTCCGGCGCCCCGTGCCGATCCTCAGGGGTAGAGCGGCGCAGGGGCGCGGCACCGTACCGGCGAGGTAGCCATGACCAGGACTCTTGCACCGACGAGGACCGTGGGCGCCTCGGCCGTGCTGCACGGCACGCACCCGCTGCGCGGGTACCCGGTCACGTGGCACCTCACGCCGCTCGCGACGCGCGTGCAGGCGACCGGGTCTGGCGCCGGCGACTTCCTCGTGGAGCGCGCGGACGGGCACATCCTGGACCCGCTCGTGTGGGACCTGGCCGAGAAGGACACCACGATCATGTCCGCGCACGAGATGTGCGAGCTGGTCCGGCGTGCCTCCGGGGGGCCGGGACGCGCCTCCGGCGGGCCGGTCTGACCAGTCCTCGACCCGCGCGCTGACGTGCCGCCCGACCACGTCACCCGTCCGGCGCACGGCGGGTGCGGCGGCGCGCGCCGCGTCCCCCCGCTGCGTACCGTGACGCCCGTGAGTTCGACGGCGAGCGACGCGGTCCCGGCCGGGCCGGACGCCACCCGGCGCGCCGTCCCGAGGCCCCGGCGCACGCTCACGCTCCCGCCCGAGCCGGCGAGCGCCGAGCGGGTCCGCCGGTGGCTGCGCGACGTGCTCACGGCCGAGGGCCGCCCGGACTGCGCGGACGCGGCCGAGCTCGCCTGCACCGAGCTCGTGACCAACGCGGTGCTGCACGCCCACACCGACGTCGACGTCGTCGTCGCCGTGGGCGCCGAGGTGCGCGTCGAGGTGCGGGACACGAGCCCGGCACTGCCGGAGCAGCGCGGTCAGGACACGCACGCGACCACGGGCCGGGGGCTGGCCCTCGTCGCCGCGGTGAGCGACGACCACGGCGTCGTCGACGCGGGTCCGGGCGGGAAGACGCTGTGGTTCACGGTCGGCGGCGACCGGCCGCGCACGCCCGAGGAGGCGCTCGCCGCCTGGGACGTCGAGGACCTCGTCGTCGCCACGGCGGCCGACGCGGCTGCCGCCGACGGGGTCGACGTCCGCACCGTGCACCTGCTCGGCCTGCCGCCGATGCTGTGGATGGCGGCGCGCGACCACCACGACACGCTGCTGCGCGAGCTCGTCCTGTACGCGGCCACGCACGACCTCGCGGGCGCCGACCCGCGGGCCGCCGACCAGGCGCGGGCGCACCTCGTCCCGTCCGTCGTCGCCGCGATCGACCGTGCGCACCACGAGTCCGGGAGGGCCGCCCCGTCGGAGGACCGGGCCTCGCTCCCGTCGTGGGCGCCCGCACCCGTCGACGTCGACATCACCGTGCCGGTGGACGCCGGCCACGCGTTCAGCGCGATGCAGCACACGCTCGAGGTCGCCGAGCACCTGGCCCGGACCGGCCGCCTGCTCGCGAGACCGGGGATCGCCGAGGTCGTCGCCCTGCGGGACTGGCTCTGCGGGCAGGTCGTCGCGCAGCTCGACGGCGCGGCGCCCGCGCGCTGGGCGGGCTTCGACGACGAGCGCTTCGAGCTCGAGGCGACCGACCTGGGTCCGGACGTGCCGGCGTCGGCGGGCGACGCGATCCGCGCGCTCGTGCGCCAGGCCCTGCGCGAGGCCGTGAGCGACCCCGTGCTCGACATGGTCCGCGGCTCGGTGCGCGGCGTCATGGTCGTCGACGAGCGGAGCCGGATCGTCGCGGTCAGCCGTCCGCTCGCCGACGCGACAGGCTGGGACGCCGACGGCCTCGTCGGACGCCGCTTCGTCGCGCTGCTGCCGCCGCGCATGCGCGAGGCCTACGTCGCCGGGTTCATGCGGCACCTCACCACGGGCGCGACGGACTCGCTGGGCATCCCGCTGCTGCTCCCCGTGCGGCGCTCCGACGGCACCGAGATCGCGTGCCGGCTGCTCATCGAGCCGTCGTCGTCGGCGACCGGGCGGCCGCTCTACCTCGCCTGGATCGAGCCCGTCGCCGTGGCACCGCCGACCGCGCGGAGCGCCGCACCGCTCGACGTGGACCACGTGCGGCTGTTCCGCTCGCTGCTCACGCCGTACCTCGTGATGTCGCCCGAGCTCGTCGTCGTCGAGGCGAACGACGCGTACCTCAGGACCGTCGGCCGCACGCGCGAGGAGCTGGTCGGCCGCGACGTCTTCGAGCTGTTCCCACCCACGCGTGACGCGCTCGACGCGACGGGCGTCTCACGCATCCAGCGGTCGCTCGAGCGCGCACGGGACACGGGCCGCCCGGACACGATGCCGCTCCAGCGCTACGACATCCCCGACCTGGTGCACGGCGGCGTGGTCGAGCGGCACTGGTCGCTCATCTCGATCCCGGTGCTCGGCGACGACGGCCGCACCGTCCTCGTCGCACAGCGCGCCGAGGACGTCACGGACTTCGTCCAGGGCCGGGGGAGCAGCGACGCCGAGCGCGACGACGTGTGGCGTCGCCGGCTCGACGAGGTCCAGGGCGACCTCTACGCGCGGGCCCGTGAGCTGGCCGCCGCGGTCGAGGCCAAGGAGGTGGCCGCACGCCGGCTCGCTGCGCTCGCGGCGGCGGCGTTCCAGCTGACGAGCGCGGAGACGGTCGCGGACCTCGAGGAGGTCGTCGTCGGGCACGGGCTGCGCGCGCTCGGCGCCGACGGCGGCTGCGTGGCCACCGAGCACCCCGAGGGCGGATGGCGCGTGAGCGCGAGCGGCACGCTGCCCGACGGCGAGCGGACCACCGGCGTGCACCTGCCGCGCGACAGCCGCTGGCCCGCGGCGTGGTGCGCGCGGACCGGCACGCGCCTGCTGCTCCCGACCCGCGCCTCCGCCGCCGCCTTCTACGCCCCGATGGACCGGGCCTACGAGGACTCGGGCCGGACGTCCTGGGCGTTCCTCCCCCTGCGCCTCCAGGACCAGACCATCGGTTCGCTCGGCGTCGCGTGGACCGACGAGCACCACGTCTCGCCCGACGAGCTCGAGGTGCTCGAGGCGTTCGCCGCGCAGCTCGCGCAGGCCCTCGAGCGCATCCGCGCGACGCAGGCCCAGCGGGTCGCCGCCGCCGAGGCGCAGCGCCTGTCCGAGACCCTCCAGCGCAGCATGCTCACGAGGCCGCCGCGGCCGCCGGGCCTCGACATCGCGGTGCGCTACCAGCCCGCGGCGCAGCAGGCGAAGGTCGGCGGCGACTGGTACGACGCGTTCGTGACCTCGAGCGGCGCGACGCTCGTCGTCGTCGGCGACGTGAGCGGGCACGACCGCAAGGCCGCGGCGCTCATGGGCCAGGTGCGCAACCTGCTGCGCGGCATCGCCTACGACAGCCACAGCAGCCCCGCCGCGCAGCTCACGCGGCTCGACGCCGCGATGCACGGGCTCGAGCTCGCCACGCTCGCGACCGCGGTGCTCGGGCGGCTCGAGCAGTCGGCGCAGGACCGCGCCGACCACGTGTGGCGGCTGCGGTGGTCGAACGCGGGGCACCTCGCGCCGCTGGTGCGGACGCCCGACGGCGACGTGCGGCTCGTGGACGACCGGACCGACCTGCTGCTGGGGCTCGACCCGACGGCGCCGCGGGCCGAGCGCATGCTCGTGCTGACGCCCGGCACGACGCTCGTGCTCTACACCGACGGCCTCGTGGAGCGGCGCGGCGAGAGCATCGACGTCGGCGTCGAGCGGCTGGTCCGCGTGGTGCGCGCCGAGGGCGGCGGCACGTCGGACGAGCTCGCGGAGGCGATCGTGGCCGAGCTCGGCCCGGAGTCGCGCGACGACGACCTCGCGCTGCTCGTGGTCACCGTCGCGCCCTGACGGGCCGGGCATGCGAACGGCCGCCGGCCGCGTCCGGGGACGCGGCCGACGGCCGCTGCTGCCGCTCAGGGAGCGGCGGTGGTGCTGCTCAGAGAGCAGCGAAGAACATCGTGTCCGACATGAAGCCGGCCTCGATGGCCCACGTGCCGCCCGCGACCGCGTCCGCCGGGACCTCGAACAGGAGGTTCCCCGTGCCGACGCCGCCCGGGTACAGCTCGGAGACGTTCCCGAGGTCGTTCGGGATGACGTTGTACGCCTGCTCGAAGCTGCGGCCGTCCGCCGCGACGAACTTGACGCCGATCTCCCACGTCGAGCCCGTCTCGGGGCCCTGGTAGGTGGCGGTGACCGGGAGCATCACGAAGACGTTGCCCGCGGCCGGCGGGGAGTTGAACTGGTTCTCGGCCTGGACGACCGACCACGCGTCCCAGTTCGCGGCGGCGACGCCGATCTCCCACAGCGGCTGCGAGCCCTCGGAGAACGTGATGACGTCGACCCCGGGCTGCGCCGGGTTCTCGCGCGTGCCGAGCGCGCCGGACGCGTCCTCGGTCGTCTCCTCGCCCGCGGCCTCGTCCTCGGTGGTCTCGTCGGTCGTGCCGGTGTCGGTCGACTCGTCCTCCGTGACGACGCCGGCCTCGCGCTCGAGCTCCTCCATGCTCTCGTTGAACTCGTCGACAGCCTGGTTCGCCTCGTTGATCGCGACGAACATGACGATCGTGACCGCGACACCGATGAGGAACGCGAGCGCGCCGGTGATGAGGCCACCCAGCGCGAGGCCCTTGCCGCCGACCTCCGCCGTGACCTTCTTCATGGCGACGATGCCGAGCACGATCGCCACGACACCGCCGATGGCGCCCGCGATCGGGACCCAGGAGAAGACGAGCGAGAGGATGCCGACGACGAGCGCGGCGATCGCGAGACCGCTGGTCTTGTTCGGCGTCGGCGCGCCGTAGTAGCCGCCCTGCGGCGCGTACATGTTCGGGTCCGGCTGGCCGCCCTGCGGCGCCGCGTACATGTTGGGGTCGGGCTGGCCGGGCTGGTGCGGCACGTACTGGGGGGACTGCGGCGTGTACGCCGGCTGCGGCGCCTGCCCGTAGGGCGGCGGCGGCACGGCGCCGGGGACCTGCGAGGGGTCCGGGTTCTGGGGGTGCGTCATGTCAGCTCCGGTCTGGCGGCAAGGGAGAACAGGGGCGGCGGCTCGGCCGCTCCCGGGAGGATCGTCCGCCATCGGCGGGGGGCGCGGCGACCACCTCGCCCGATTTCACCCCCTCGTGGTACCGCGTCGCCCCCACGTCCGAGGACCGGGACGTGCCGACGACGGGCTCAGCGGCGGGGCTCGTTGCGGAGCACGCAGAACTCGTTGCCCTCGGGGTCGGCGAGGACGACGAACGGGTCGTCGTCGGTCTGGCCGACGTCGGCGTGCCGCGCGCCCAGGCCCAGCAGGCGCTCGACCTCGGCGTCGACGTCGCCGTCGGCGGGGCGCAGGTCGGGATGCCCGCGCACCTTGTCCCGCTTGGGCTCGTCGACGCGCTGGAGCCACACCGTGAGCACGTCGGGCGGTGCGTCGTCGGGCGGGTAGAGCTTGGCGCCGGCGTCGTCACCGCGGTCGACGCGGTAGCCGAGCGCGGCGGACCAGAAGGCCGCCATGAGGTCCAGGTCGTGCACGTCGAGGGTCCACTGCGCGATCCGGAGGGCCATCGGCCCAGTGAACGCCCGACCGGCGAGGACCGGCAAGGGCCCGCGGTCCTCCGTGCTCGGCCAGCAGGCCTGGCTGGTGACCTGGCGTCGCATGGTGACGCGAGGTCACCAGCGAGCGCGAGATGCGCCGACGGCGGGTCAGGCCGTGAGTTTCGTGACGACGCCGGCGATGCGGCGCTGCCGCGTCTCGGGCGTCCTCGCGTCCTCGACCGCCAGCACGTGGGCCTTGCGGGCGCTGTACGAGAGCCGGTCGAACGCCTCGCGCGCCGAGCCGTCCGCGAGCGCGGCGGCGAGGTCCTCCGGGACGTCCACCGTGCGCGGGGCGGTGTCGAGCTCGACCTCGACCTCCACCTCCTGCCCACCCTCGACGCCCGCGGCGGCGCGGTTGGCCGAGCTGAGCGAGATCATCGACACCCCGCCCATGGTCGCCACCGTGCTCCGGTAGGTGTGGCCGCCGACCGTCACGACGACCGGCGGCTTCCTGCCCTGGCCGAGCGCGGCGAGGACCTCGGGCGGGACCTCGATGCCCGTCGTCGTCCCGGTCTTGCCCCGCAGGATCGTGGTCCGGTAGCGCATCGGTGCTCCTTCGCTGGTGACCTGGCGTCACATGGTGACGCGAGGTCACCAGCGAGCGCGAGAGCCGCGCGGGCGGCGGCGCGTGGCCTCGGTCATGAGGACGAGGCGGGGGGCGACGACCGGCCGGTCGACCGATGCCCCGCGATGGGGTTGGGGCCTAGTTTCCGTGGCATGACCTCGACGCCGCCCAGCCCGTACGCGCAGCCCCCGCAGTACGCGCCGACATCGCAGTACGCGCCGCCACCGCAGTACGCGCAGCCGACGACGCCGCCCGTGCCGCCGCCCGTCAGCCGGGCGGAGCGTTCGCTCGCACCGGACATCGGACGCGGCGCGATGCTGCTCCTGATCGCCATCGCGAACGTGGGCCTCCACCGCTACGGCTACCCGGTCGACGAGAACCTTGGCGAGACCGGCATGTCGACGGTCGACCGGGCCGCGCTGTTCGTGGAGTCGTGGTTCGTGGCCGACCGCGCGCGGCCCATGTTTGCGATCCTCTACGGGTTCGGCATCGCGATGATGGCGTGGCGCATGGCGGGGCGGGGTGTGGACCAGGCGGGCATCCGGCGCGCCCTCCGGCGGCGCAGCGGGTGGCTCATCGCGTTCGGCGTCGTGCACGCGGTGCTGCTGTTCCTCGGCGACATCCTCGCCGCGTACGGCGCGACGGGGCTCATCGCGCTCGTGCTGGTCAACAAGTCGGACCGGTCCCTGCGCCGCTGGTTCTGGGTCAGCCTGGTGATCTGGGAGGTGCTCGCGCTGGTCCTGGTGCTGAGCCCGATCGCGGACCTGTTCACCGCGGGCGAGGCGGGCGTCAACACCGCGCCCGGCACGACGTACCTCGAGCAGCTGGCTCTCGGCGCAGGCGCGGCGGTGATCAGCGTGCTGGCCTCGTTCGTCCTGGGGTTCATCGCGCCGGTCGTCGTCGGCTTCTGGCTGCACCGCCGGGGCTGGCTCCAGCACCCCGAGCAGCACGTGGCCGGCCTCCGGAAGGTGCTGCTGGTCGCCGTCGTCGTCAACGTCGTCGCCAACCTGCCGTTCGCGCTGCAGATGGCGCAGGTCATCGAGCTCGACGGCGCGCTGGGCGCGGCGGCGTGGACCCTGCACAGCACGAGCGGCCTGCTCATGGGCGCCGGCTACATCTGCGGGTTCGCGCTGCTCGCGGTGCGGTGGCGCGAGCGCGGCCGCACGGGCGTGCCGCGGCTGCTCGCGGCGGTCGGCGAGCGGTCGCTCACGGCCTACCTCGCGCAGTCGCTGATCATGGCGCCGGTGCTGTCGATGTGGGGCCTCGGCCTCGGCGACGACCTCGGGACCGCGGCGTCGTACGCGTTCGCGATCGGCACCTGGCTCGTCATCCTCGTCGCGATGGTGCTCCTCGACCGCGCGGGCCGCCGCGGCCCGTTCGAGACACTCCTCCGCCGCCTCACCTACGGCCGCACCCGCCACCCCTGACCGCGAAGTGGAGCGAACGTGGCCGACACGTTCGGGCGGTTTCAAGCGGCCGATGCAACGAGTA
>NZ_JACVQL010000013.1 GCF_019733465.1 Actinotalea ferrariae
GCTCATGACGCGAGCTCCCGCGCGCGCGTACGCCGCGCCCGTTCACGGTGCCGCGCCGCGCGTCCGCTGCGGGAGGCCGGCCGCGCGCCGCCCTCCTGCCGCCCGGGGACCCGCCCGCTCAGCCATCCGATTCCGATCTCCTGACCCGGGCCGCCTGCATCCAGTATCCGCGTCGACGGGAGACGGTGGAAGCCCGCGGGTCGCGGCAGCGGACGGGCAGGTCGCGCCCGGTCCAAGCGCAGCCCAGGAACGGGGAAGGTCGGCGTCGCATGCCGACCCCGACCTTCCCCGTCCAGCCCTGGTGGGAGCAGTACGTCACGTGGCGACGCGACATCACCACGGAAGCGCTGGGGCCGCGTCAGACGGCGGCCGTCTCCGCCAGGTGGTTCGAGATCTTCGACTCCTTGGTGCCGTCGGCCGCGCTCGCGCCGCCGGTGAAGGCCCCGTGGTACTGCCGCGCCGGGTGCGTGTCCTCGGCGAACACGCGGCCCTCGCCGAAGAGGTTCTCGCGCAGCGTCGAGCCCTCGTACTCCGTGCGGGCCCGGCCGCGACGCTGGAGCTCGGGCACCACGAGGTCGACGAGGTCCTCGAACGTCCCGGGCGTGATCGCGTACGCGAAGTTGAAGCCGTCGACGCCGCCCTCGTCGACCCAGCGCTCGAGCTCGTCGGCCACGTGCTCGACGGACCCGACGAGCACCGGCCCCAGGCCGCCGATGCTGCGGTTGCGGACGATGTCGAGCGGCGTCCACGCGCGGTCCGGGTCGATCGTCGTGAGCATCTGCAGCGCCGAGCGCAGCGAGTCGTTCTCGACCTCGACCAGCGGCTGGTCCGGGTCGTACTCGGAGAAGTCCACGCCGGTCCACCCGCCGTACAGCGACAGCGCGCCCTCGGGGTTGGCGTAGCGCAGGTAGTCCTCGAACTTCGCCTGCGCGGCCTCGTCCGTCTCCGCCGTGATGACCGTGATGAGCGAGAAGATCTTGACCGAGTCCCGCGAGCGGCCGAGCGCCTCGGCGCGGTCGCGGATGTCGTCCGTCGTCTCGCGTGCCTGGGCGATCGTGCCGGGGCTGATGAACACGCCCTCGCCGTGCTTGGCCGCGAACCCGCGCCCGCGCGGCGACGCGCCGGCCTGGAAGATCACCGGCGTGCGCTGCGGGCTGGGCTCCGAGAGGTGGATGCCGGGCACGCTGTAGAACTCACCCTGGTGACCGATGGGGTGCACCTTCGTCGGGTCGGTGAAGACGCCGCGCTCCTTGTCGCGCACGACGGCGTCGTCGTCCCAGCTGCCCTCCCACAGCTTGTAGGTGACGTCGAGGAACTCGTCCGCGAGGTCGTACCGCGCGTCGTGGCTCATCTGCTTGGTGAAGCCGAGGTTGATCGCGGCGCTGTTGAGGTAGCCGGTCACGACGTTCCACGCGACGCGGCCGCGCGTGAGGTGGTCGAGCGTCGAGAACTTCCGGGCCAGCGCGTACGGCTGCTCGTACGTCAGCGCGCTCGTGACGCCGAAGCCCAGGTGCTCGGTCACCGCGGCCATGGCCGGGATCTGGAGGAACGGGTCGTTGACGGGCACCTGGACGGCGTCGGTCAGCGAGCCCGCGACCGTCCCGCGGTAGACGTCGTACACGCCCACGACGTCGGCGATGAACAGCGAGTCGAACCGGCCGCGCTCGAGGAGCTTCGCGAGCTCGGTCCAGTACTCGAGCGTGTTGTAGTCCCACGCCCGGCTCTCGGGGTGGCGCCACGTCCCGGCCGCCTGGTGCGTCACGCAGGTCATGTCGAACGCGTTGAGGACGATGCGCTTCTTCTGCTCGGGGGTCACGGGGGTCTCGGTCACGAGGGTCTCCTTGCTGGTCGGGCTGGGCGGGCTGGGCGGGCTGGTCGGGCTGGTCGGGCCGGGCGGTGCGGCGGACGGGTTGGCGGTCACTCGGCGTCGAGGGGCAGCAGGACGCCCTGCACCTCGGGGTCGGTCGCGAGGTACTCCTGGACGCGCGGGTCCTGGAAGGCCTCGATGAGGCTCTGGATGTTGGGCTCGTCGATCCAGCGCGTGCCGACGGTCAGCTGGCCCGCGAACTCGTCCGGGGCCGGCGGGGCGAAGATCTGCTGCTCCACCGGGATCTTCGCCGCGACGTAGTACTCGGTGTAGCCGACGGCGCCGTCGAGGTCCGGCAGGGCGCGGGACTGGGCGCCGAAGTCGAGCAGGACGAACTCGAGGTCCTTCGGGTTCTCGACGATGTCGTCCTGCGTCGCGGTCCACTTGTCGACGGACGGGTCGAGCGTGATGAGGCCGGCCCGCTCCAGGACCCACAGGCCCTGCGCCTCGTTGGCGGGGTCGGAGTAGAGCGAGATGGTCGCGCCGTCGGGGATCTCCTCGACGCTGTCCCACCTGGCGCTCCACAGGCCGAAGCCCCAGCGGAACACCGGCGTGGCGGCCGTCTCCTCGAAGCCGGGGTTCGCCTCGAGCACCTGGCTGAGCCACAGCTCGTGCTGGTAGACGGTCGCGGCGACCTCGCCGTCGTTCACGGCCCGGTTGATGGTGTTGCTGTCCGCGAGGCCCTTGAACGCGACGGTGATCCCGTAGTCGGGCGCGATCTCCTCGGCGACGTACTCGACGAGCGCCTGCTCGCGGGCGTTGCCCTCGGCCGTCGCGACGTAGAGGGTCGCGCCGGCGATCTCGTTCGGGCTGGCGGCGCCGCCCAGGCGCGGGACGACGATCGCGGCGGCCGCGGCCGCCACGACGACGGCGCCGCCCACGACAAAGGGCCAGCGGCGGCGACGCGTGAGCTCGAAGCCGTGGTCGTGCGTGTCGGGGCCGTCGGTGCCGTCGCCGGTCTGCGGGCGGTCGGTCTCGGTGGTGGTCATGGCAGTGACTCCTCAGGGTGCGTGGTGGTCGTGCGGTGCACCTCGGCGGGCGTGGCAGCGCCCGGCGCCCGAGGTGGTGGTGCTGGTCGGGTCAGGCGGCGACCTCCGCGGTGGTGCGAGCGGGCGCCCCGCGGCGGCGCGAGCGGCGGGCGTGCGGGGTGGCGGCCCGCGCGAGCCCGTCGCCGAGCAGCTGGACGAGGGCGACGAGCGTCACGAGGACGACGATCGTCGCGAGCATCACCGCGTGGTCGAACCGCTGGTAGCCGTAGGTGACGGCCACGTACCCGATGCCCCCGGCGCCGATGGTCCCCGCGATCGCCGAGTACTCGATCATCGCGATCGTGTTGATCGTCAGGCCGCCGATGATCGACGGAAGCGCCTCGGACAGCTGGACCGTCGTGACGATCTGCACCGGTGAGGCGCCGGACGCCGTCGCGACGCGCACGAGCGACGGCGGGACGGACCGCAGCGAGTTCTCGACGATCCGCGCGAAGAACGCGATGCCCGCGAGCGACATGGGCACGACGGCGGCCGCGATCCCGATGTTGGTGCCCGTGACGAACCGGGTGACCGGCACGAGCGCGGCCATGAGGATGAGGAAGGGCAGCGAGCGGCCCACGCTCACGACCCAGCCGAGCGTCTGGTGCAGCGCGGGCCGCTCGACGAGCCCGCCCGGGGCGAGGTTGTGCAGCAGCACGCCGAGCGGGACGCCGACGAGCACGACGACCGCCATGACGATGCCGACCATGAGCAGGGTCTCCCCGAGCGCAGGCAGCACGAGGGCGGGGATCTCGGCGAGGGGCGTGTCCCCCGCGGCGGGCACGCGGAGCGCCGGGACGGCGACGGCGGGCGCGCTCATGCGACCGGCTCCAGCTCGCGTCGCGCGACGACGTCGCCGTCGGACGCCTCGGGCGACGACGGCCCGGCCACCGCGGCTCCGGGCGCCGCCT
>NZ_JACVQL010000130.1 GCF_019733465.1 Actinotalea ferrariae
GGCCGCGGCCGCGCTCAGCCGGCGGGCCGACTCGCCGCTGCCGGGGAGGTCGACGTGCCGGCCGGCCCGCACGGCCGGACGCACGTGCTCGAGCCACGCGAGCGCGTCGGGTGCGCCGAGGGCGGTGAGCAGCGCACCGGCCACGACGTCGCCCGGCTCGACCAGGCGGCTCCACGCGGCGCGCGCGACGACGTCGGGCGTCATGGCTGTCCCTGCCCGCGCGTGCGCAGGAGGAGCGCCTGGCCGATCTCGGCGGAGCCCGGCCGGTCGAGGCCCGCGAGGTCCGCGAGCGTCCACGCGACCCGCAGGACGCGGTCGGCGCCGCGCAGGCTCAGCAGTCCGCTGTCGAGCGCGCGGTCGAGGTCCCGGTGCGCCGCCGGACCCGGTCCGTGCGCGCGGAGCCACGAGCCGGCGACCTCGCCGTTCGTCCGCCACGGGGTCCTGGCGAGCCGCTCGGACGCCGCGGCCCGAGCGCGGCGGACCCTGGCCGCCACGTCGACCGACCGCTCGGGGTCGCCCCCCGCGCGCCGGTCCGCCCGGGTGACCGGGAGCACCTCGAGCTGCAGGTCGACCCGGTCGAGCAGCGGCCCCGACAGCCGCGAGAAGTACCGGCGCCGGGCCATCGGCGTGCACGCGCACGCCAGGCCCTTGCCCACCGCCTGCCCGCACGGGCACGGGTTGGCGGCCAGGACGAGCTGGAACCGGGCCGGGAACCTGGCCGTGCCGCCGGCCCGGTGGATGACGAGCTCGCCGTCCTCGAGCGGCTGCCGCAACGTCTGGAGCACGCGCGGGGAGAACTCGGGCGCCTCGTCCATGAACAGCACGCCGCGATGCGCCCGCGACGCCGCCCCAGGGCGTGGGAGGCCCGAGCCGCCGCCGACGACGGCCGCGGGTGTCGCGGTGTGGTGCGGGCTCTCGAAGGGAGGGCGACGCAGCAGGCCCTCGTGGGGCCGGAAGGTGCCGGCAACCGAGTGCACGGCCGTCACCTCGACCGCCTCGTCCTCGTCCAGGTCCGGCAGCAGCCCGGGGAGCCGCTCGGCGAGCATGGTCTTGCCCGCCCCGGGCGGACCCACCATGAGCACGTGGTGGCCGCCCGCCGCGGCCACCTCGAGCGCCCACCGCGCCGCGCGCTGCCCGACCACGTCGGCGAGGTCCGGCGTCCGGCGGCCCGGTGCCGGGACCACCTCGGCCTGGGCCGGCTCGACGTCGGGCACCTCGTCGATCTCGGCGCCGTGCTCGACGGCCACCTCCGCGAGGCTCGCCGCGGCCCGGACGTGGGCACCGGGCACCAGCCGCGCCTCCTCGGCGTTCGCGCTCGGCACGACGACGCGCGGGTGGCCCGCCGCGACGGCCGTCGCGACCGCGGGCAGCACGCCACGCACGGGACGCAGCCGGCCGTCGAGCCCCAGCTCGCCGATGTGCACCCAGTCCGCGACCCGCACGGGGTCGCACACCCCCGCGCCGGCCAGGGTCGCGACGGCGACCGCCAGGTCGAACGCGCTACCGCCCTTCGGCAGCGAGGCGGGTGACAGGTTCACCGTGATCCGGCGCTGGGGCCACGACAGGCCCGACGACGTGACCGCGGCCCGGACGCGGTCACGCGCCTCGGCGAGCGAGGCGTCCGGCAGCCCGACGAGCACGAAGCCCGGCACGGACGCCGCCAGGTGGGCCTCCACCTCCACCACGTGGCCCGTGAGGCCCACGAGCGAGACCGCGCGCGTGCGTCCGAGCGCCATCACAGGACCCCGGTGAGGTGCTCGACCGTCGCCGCGCCCCGACGCGACGTCCGGACCGCGATGACGTCGACCCGGACGCTGCGCGGACGCAGGTCGTGGCACGCGAGCCACTCGCCCGCGAGCCGTCGCAGGCGGGACAGCTTGGCGTGGTCGACGGCCTCCGCGGGGTGGCCGTAGCCGTCGCCCGAGCGCGTCTTGACCTCGACGACCACGAGCTCGTCGCCCTGCAGCGCGACGATGTCGAGCTCACCCGCGCGACCTCGCCAGTTCCGGTCGACGACGTCCCACCCCGCCGCCGACAGGTAGGCCGCCGCGACCTTCTCCCCGTACCGCCCGACCGCATCCTTCGCCCGCATGGCGACCACCTCCGGGGGCGACGCTCGCAGCGCGACGCGCACGGGTGGCGCAGGGACCGTCGGGCCTGGGGACGACCGCGGAGGGGCCGGACCTGTGGACGGGAGCGACGTCCGACGGAGCGACGTCCGACGGCCCGGCCGTCAGCGGCGGAACGTACCGCCGTCGGGCAGCTCGAGCTCGTTCTTGGCGAGCTCCTCGACGTTGACGTCCTTGAACGTGACGACGCGCACGGACTTCACGAAGCGCGCCGACCGGTACACGTCCCACACCCAGGCGTCGTTGAGCGTCAGCTCGAAGTAGACCTCGCCGGCAGCGGACCGCACCTGCAGGTCGACCTGGTTCGCGAGGTAGAACCGTCGCTCGGTCTCGACGACGTAGGAGAAGACGCCAACCACGTCGCGGTACTCGCGGTACAGCGCGAGCTCCATGTCGGTCTCGTAGTTCTCCAGGTCCTCGGCGCTCACGCGTCCATCATGGACCATCGTGCGGAGTCCCCCGACCGCTGCGCCGCCGTGACCGCCTCGTCGAACCCGGCCGCCGCGGCGTCCGCGAGGGCCTCGTCGAGCAGGTCGCGCGGCTCCACCAGCCCGAGCGGCCGCTCCGCGGCGACGAGGGGCTCGTCGAGCAGCGCGACGGCGTGCTCGGGCACCACGAGCGGCTCGCCGACCTCCGGCAGGCGCCAGCTGCACCGGTGGGCAGGCGTCGGCCCGCGCAGCTGCAGCGCCTCGACGTGGCCCGGCGAGCCGTAGCCCTTGTTCTCGTGCCAGCCGTACTCGGGGTACCGGCGCGCGAGGTCGACCATCATCGCGTCGCGTGCGCACTTGGCGAGCACGCTCGCGGCCGCGACGGAGGCGCACGTGCGGTCGGCCTTGATCCGCGTGCGCACCTGCGGGAGCGGCGTCCCGCCGTCGACGACCGGCTCGGGCGTGACGTCGTCGAAGAGGGCCGGCTGAGCGTGCGCCGCGGCCGGCGCCGTGAGCCAGTCGTGCTTCCCGTCGAGCAGCACGAGGTCCACGGGGACGCCGAGCCCGGCGAGCGCGCGCCGGCCCGCGAGGCGCAGCGCGGCGATGATGCCGAAGGTGTCGATCTCCTCGGGTGACGCGTGCCCGACCGCGCGCGCGACCCCCCAGCGGCCCAGCGCGGGCAGCAGGCGCTCACGCGCCGCGGGGGTGAGGAGCTTGGAGTCGGTGACGCCGCGCGGGCACGCACGCGTGCCCAGGTCGACGGCGACGGCGCCCACGCTCACCGGACCGGCGAGCGCACCGCGCCCCACCTCGTCCATGCCGACGACGACGCGTGCGCCGGAGCGCAGCAGTGCTCGCTCCTGGCGCAGGTCGGGCCGCGACGCGGGGCTCACTCGGCCGACGCCGGCTCGGGGACGTCGGCGAACGTGGCGCCGGGGTTGCGCAGCGCGTGCCAGCGGTCGACGGGCCACACCGTCACGAACGCGACGCCCACGACGTTCTCGGCCGGGATGCTGCCGCCGCCCGGCGCGCCCTGCTTGTACCGCGAGTCCTGCGAGTTCTGCCGGTTGTCCCCCATGACCCAGAGGCGGTCCGCGGGCACCTGGATGCTGAACTCGAGCTCGCTCGGCTGCGCCCCGGCGGCGAGGTACGGCTCGTCGAGGGGCACGCCGTTCACGGTCACCCGGCCCTGCTCGTCGCAGCACGCGACCGTGTCCCCCGGCAGCCCGATGATGCGCTTGATGAGGTGCTCGCCCGAGTCCTGCGGGAGGAGCCCGACGTAGGTCAGGACGGACGTCATGGTCGCCCGCCAGCCCGACTGCTCGGGCGCCTGCTGGGGCAGCCAGCCGCCCGGGTCCTTGAAGACGACGACGTCGCCGCGGTGCACGTCGAGGGGTCCCGGCGCGAGCTTGCTCACGAGGACCCGGTCGCCGACCAGGAGCGTCTGCTCCATCGACCCGGAGGGGATGAAGAAGGCCTGGACGAGGAAGGTCTTGATGACGAGGGACAGCACGAGCGCGCTGACGACGATGATCGCCGTCTCCTTGAGCCAGGCCGCGAGGCCGCCGCCGCGGTGCTGGGTCTCCTCGGGTGCGGCGCGGCGGGACGACACCTCCGCCTCGGCCGGCTCGTCGTGCGCGCTGGCCGTCTCGTCCGCGGTCTCGTCGGCGGACGTGCGCGCCGGCTCCGCACCACCCGTGGTGGCTGCCCGGACCTCGCCCGCCGTGCCGGTGCCGTCGTCGACGGGACCGTGCGGGCGGTGCTCAGGCGTTGCTCGGGGCGTCACCCGACAAGGGTGCCATGCCCCCGCACGCGCCGAGGACGACGAACGGGCGGCCACCCCGTGGGGTGACCGCCCGTCGTGGGAGGGGAGAGCTCAGCGCGGGGCCGGCGTCTCGCGCTTCTCCTTGATCTTCGCCTTCTTGCCGCGCAGCTTGCGGAGGTAGTACAGCTTCGCGCGGCGCACGTCACCGCGCGTCACGACCTCGACCGTGTCGAGCGACGGCGAGTGCACGGGGAAGGTGCGCTCGACACCCACACCGAAGCTCACCTTGCGGACGGTGAACGTCTCGCGGACGCCGCCGCCCTGACGCGCGATGACGACACCCTGGAACGCCTGGATGCGCGAGCGGTTGCCCTCGACGACCTTGACGTTGACCTTGAGCGTGTCACCCGGGCGGAAGTCCGGGATGTCGGAGCGCAGCGAGGCCGCGTCGACCGAGTCGAGAATGTGCATGGTGTACTCCTCCGCGCTGCCACAGGTCAGGCGCGTCGTGACGGGCAGCCGGGCTGCCTGGACGGATCAGGTGGTGGGCACGTCTCCGCCGTGCGCGCAGGACGCGCTGGTCGGAACTGCTGGTTGGCCGCCTCCCCCGTGGCAGAGGCGCAGCCGACGTACCGCGCCCAAGTCTGCCACAGCGCGCGGCGGGCTCACGACCCGGTGTCGTCGGCACCGGGTGCTGCCGGCTCGGGCCCGTCCGGGCCGACGTCCCACCCCAGCCGCCCGAGGACGGCCCGGTCCGCGCGGTCGAGCTCCTCGGGGCGCAGGCGCCGCACGAGGTCCGGACGCCGGCGCGCCGTCCGCTCGAGCGCCTGGTCCCGCCGCCAGCGCTCGATCCGGGCGTGGTGACCGGAGAGCAGCACCTCGGGGACCTCGTGCCCGCGCCACTGCGGCGGACGCGTGTACACCGGGTACTCGAGCAGCCCGGTCGCGCCGTGGGACTCCTCGACGAGCGAGTGCGGGTTGCCCACCACGCCGGGCAGGAGGCGCGCCACGGCCTCGACCACGACGAGGGCCGCGACCTCGCCGCCGTTGAGCACGTAGTCGCCGATCGACAGCTCGGTCACCCGGACCCCACGCGACCGGTAGTGCTCCGCGACGCGCGCGTCGATCCCCTCGTACCGGCCGCACGCCACCACGAGGTGGTTCGCGCCCGCGAGCCGCTCGGCCGTGCGCTGGGTGAACACCTCGCCCGACGGCGTCGGGACGACGAGCTCGACGCCGCCGCTCCCCGCTCCCGGTCCCGCCGCGTGGTCCGCGCCGGCGTCGAGGCCGAGCACGTCGTCCACGGCGAGGCCCCACACGTCGGGGCGCATCACCATGCCCGCGCCGCCCCCGAGGGGCGAGTCGTCCACGGTGCGGTGACGGTCCGTGGTCCAGGAGCGCAGGTCGTGGACGCGCAGGTCGAGCAGTCCCGCAGCGCGCGCCTTGCCGACGAGCGAGAGGTCGAGCGGGGAGAGGTACTCGGGGAAGATCGTGACGACGTCGACCCGCACGTCAGTGCTCGTCCGTCGGCTCGTCCGTCGGCTCGTCGTCGACCGGGTCCGAGGCCAGCAGCCCGCGCGGCGGGTCGAGGACGACGCGGCCGCCCGGGACGTCCACGACGGGCACGATCGCGCGGACGAAGGGGACGAGCGTGCGCTGGCCCCCCGGCTCGCGCACGACGAGCGCGTCCTGCGCGGGCAGGTGCTCGAGACCGACGACCTCGCCCACGACCGTGCCGTCCTCGCGCTCGGCCCGCAGGCCGACCAGCTCGTACGGGTACCAGGCGTCCTCCTCGTCGGACGCCTCGACGTCCACGACCAGCTCGACGCCGCGCAGGCCCTCGGCCGCGGTCCGGTCGGACGCCTCGGCGAAGGTCAGGTACCACCGGCCGTTCTGCTCGCGGGTCCGGGTCACCGTGAGCGGACCGGCCGACGCAGGCTGCGTCACGAGCACCGTGCCCACCGCGAACCGCTCGGCGGGCGTGTCCGTCCGGACGTCCACGGCCACCTCGCCGCGCAGGCCGTGGGCGCGGCCGACCGTGCCGACCGTGAGCTGCATGCGAGTCCTCCGTCGTGATGGTGGTGGTGGTGCGTCGTGGGCGGGGGCGTGGCCTCGCGACGCGGGGCGCAGGCTCCGGGCACGGCTCAGGCCCGGCCCCCAGGGTAGGGGGACCGGGCCTGGTCGACTGCTGGTCGGCTCCTCGCGGGCCGCCGGCCGGGCTCAGCGCCGGTCGACGTCCACGACGTCGACGCGCACGGCGCCGTCCGCCGAGAGCGCGCTGACGACCGTGCGCAGCGCGCGCGCCGTGCGGCCGCTGCGGCCGATCACGCGACCGAGGTCCTCGGGGTGCACCCGGACCTCGAGGAGCTCCCCACGGCGCAGCGAGCGCCCCGTGATCCGGACGTCGTCCGGGTGGTCCACGATGCCGCGGACGAGGTGCTCCAGGGAGTCGGCGAGCATCAGGCCTGGTCCTCGGCGGCAGCGTCGGCCGAGCTGTCGTCGGACGCCTCGGCGGCCGGCGCGGCGGCAGCGGCGTCGGCCGCGGCCTTCTTCTCGGCGGCCTGGGCCTTGGCCTTCTCGGCGGCGTCGGCGGCGGCCGCGATGGCGGCGCTCGCGTCGGCCGAGGTGCCCTTGTCCTTGACGCGCAGGGTGCCCTCGGTGCCCGGGAGGCCCTTGAACTTCTGCCAGTCGCCGGTGATCTTGAGGATCGCGAGGACCTGCTCGGTCGGCTGCGCGCCGACACCCAGCCAGTACTGCGCCCGCTCGGAGGTGACCTCGATCAGCGAGGGCTCCTCGGTCGGGTGGTACTTGCCGATCTCCTCGATGACGGCGCCGTCGCGCTTCGAGCGCGAGTCGGCGACGACGATGCGGTAGTACGGCGCCCGGATCTTGCCGAGACGCTTCAGACGGATCTTGACGGCCACAGTGGTGGTCTCTCCTGGTTCTGCTGCGGGTGGTCGCCGTGCGCAGGCCTGTGGGGTAGGTGCGCGTGGTGACCGAGGGACGCGGCGACGTGCGGGTAGAGGGGCCGTCCGTGCCGGGTACAGTGGTCATTCTGCCAGACGCACGGCCACCGTGGCGCCGCGCGCCGCACGGTGTGCGCGCGCCTCGGTCAGCCGTCCTCCTGCAGCGCCCTCCCCCGCAGCTCGGGCAGCCCGAGCGCCGCCACCGCGGCGACCACGAAGGCGGCCGCGAACGCCGCGAACGTGAGCTCCTTGCCGCCCGCCGCGAGGAGCGGCGGCACGGCGAGCGGCGCGAGGATCGACGCGATGCGCCCGAAGCCCGCGGCCCACCCCGAGCCCGTGCCGCGCAGCGACGTCGGGTAGATCTCGGGCGTCACGGCGTAGAGGGCACCCCAGGCGCCGAGGTTGAAGAAGGACAGCAGCATGCCCGCGACCAGGACGCCCGTGGTCCCGCCGGCCCAGCCGAACAGGCCGGCCGACACCGCGGACCCGACGAGGAACGTGGCGAGCGTCGCGCGTCGCCCCCACGTCTCGATGAGCACCGCGGCCACCGCGTAGCCCGGCAGCTGCGCGAGGGTGATGACGAGCGTGTACCCGAACGACTGCACGAGCGAGTACCCCGACGCGACGAGGATCGACGGCAACCAGATGAACGCGCCGTAGTAGGCGAAGTTCACGGCGAACCAGACCACCCACGCGGCCGTCGTCCGGCGTCGCATCGGGCGGCTCCACAGGCCCGCGGGGCCGGCAGGAGGCTCCTGGTCGCCCGACCCCGACGTCGACGGCGCGTCGCTCGGCGCGCTCCCCCGTGCCGTCCCGTCGCCGGCCACCGCCTCGTCGTTCGCGGCCCGCGCCTCGGCCGTCGACCGCCCGCGCGCCGGTGCGCCGGCCGCCGACTCCTCGAACTCGCGCACGACCCGCTCGGCCTCGGCGACCCGGCCCGCCCGCTCGAGGAAGCGGACCGACTCGGGCAGGCCGCGCCGCACCACGATGGCGTAGAGCGCCGGGACCGCGCCGATGAGCAGCCCCCACCGCCATCCGTCGTCCGACGCCTGCACGACCGTGTACCCGATCACCGCGGCGAGCACCCAGCCGACGGCCCAGAACGCCTCGAGCAGCACGACGAGCCGTCCGCGGATGCGCGCGGGCGCGAACTCGCTGACGAGCGTCGACGCGACGGGCAGCTCCGCGCCCAGGCCGAGGCCGACGAGGAACCGCAGCGCCATGAGCGAGCCGACGGACCACGCGAGCGCCGACGCGCCCGTGGCGAGGCCGTACACCAGGAGCGTCAGCGCGAAGACCTGCCGCCGGCCGATCCGGTCGGCGAGCAGGCCGCCGAGGCTCGCGCCGAGCGCCATCCCGACGAACCCGATCGACGCGATCCACGACATCTGCCCCGAGCTCAGCTCCCACTGCACCCGCAGCGCCGCGATGACGAAGGAGATGAGCCCCACGTCCATGGCGTCGAGCGCCCAGCCGATCCCGGAGCCGACGACGAGGCGGCCGTGCCACCGGGTGAACGGCAGCCGGTCGAGCCGCTCGGGACGCGTGAGGGTCGCCTGCTCCTGCATGCACGCAGTGTGGTGCAGGCCGCGGACCACCGCGACCAGGTCCGTCTCAGCCGCCGACGACGGCCCGTCCGCGCAGCACGACGGCCAGCGGGGCACCGAGCACGCCGATGTCCGTCCGCGGGTCCTGCGGGTAGACGACGACGTCGGCCGGTGCGCCCTCGGCGATGCCGGGCGCCCCGAGCCAGCGCCGCGTGCGCCACGACGCCGCGGCCACGACGTCGTGCGCCGGCACGCCGGCGTGCACGAGCTCGGCCGCCTCG
>NZ_JACVQL010000131.1 GCF_019733465.1 Actinotalea ferrariae
GGACACCGCTGAGCGCGGTCGCCCGGACGCTGCCGGCCCAGTGCGTCGTCGACGCGCGTCTCGCGGGGGCCGACGCGCTCCGGGCGGTCGCGACCGCCGCGGCGTCGTCGCCCGTGCTCGTCGTCGTCGACGCCGGCGACGTGCTCGGGCTGCTGCACGCGCGGGACGTCGTCGCGGCGCTGCGCGACCCCGCCTGACCTCACCGCGCGCCACCTAGACTCCACCCCCGTGACCGACGCCGACCAGACCGACGCGCAGCCGAGCGGGCAGCCGACAGTGCAGCACCTCGAGCAGCACCTCGAGCAGCCCCTCGAGCAGCCCGCCCACGAGGGCGAGGGTGCAGCGACCGCCGAGGACCCGACGGGCCGGCCGGGGCGCCCCACGGGCGCCGACGTGCGCCGCGGACCGCTCCGCCTCGGCGACCGCGTGCAGCTCACCGACCCGCGCGGCCGGCTGCACACCATCACGCTCGCCGAGGGCGCGACGTTCCACACCCACAAGGGCTACTTCCGCCACGACGAGCTCATCGGCGCACCGGAGGGCTCGGTCGTGACGTCCACCGGCGGCGTCGAGTACCTCGCCCTGCGCCCCCTGCTCTCCGACTACGTGCTGTCGATGCCGCGCGGCGCGGCCGTGGTCTACCCCAAGGACGCCGGGCAGATCGTCGCGATGGCCGACATCTACCCGGGTGCCACGGTCGTCGAGGCCGGCGTGGGCTCGGGCGCCCTGACGATGTCGCTCCTGCGCGCCGTGGGCGACGGCGGCCGGCTGCACTCGATCGAGCGGCGCGAGGACTTCGCGGCGATCGCCCGGGCGAACGTGGAGGGCTTCTTCGGCGCACCGCACCCCGCCTGGACGCTCGACGTGGGCGACCTCAGCGAGGTGCTGCCGCGGACGGCGCCGCCCGGGACGGTCGACCGGGTGGTGCTCGACATGCTCGCGCCCTGGGAGAACGTGGACGCGGTCGCCGCGGCCCTCGCGCCGGGCGGCGTGCTCGTCGCCTACGTGGCGACCACGACGCAGCTGTCCCGGCTCGCCGAGGACCTGCGCGACGACGGCCGGTTCACCGAGCCGCAGGCGTGGGAGTCGATGGTGCGGGGCTGGCACCTCGAGGGCCTCGCGGTGCGGCCCGAGCACCGCATGGTCGGCCACACGGGCTTCCTGCTCACGACGCGCCGGATGGCGGGGGGCGTGGCCGCCCCCGTGCGCCGGCGCCGTCCGTCCAAGGGCTACTCCGCGCAGGAGGAGGAGTGGACGCCCGAGGACCTGGGCGAGCGCGCGATCTCCGACAAGAAGGTGCGCCGGGTTCGGCGCGACCTCGGGGCGGCGCCGGAGGCCTGACCGAGGCCGGACCGACGCCTGGCGGAGGCCCGTCCGTCACGGCGGCCGTCCGACACGGGCTGGACGTGGCTGCACGACGTCGGACGTGCGGCTTAGGGTCGTGCTGAACGCCGTGCCGGACGACTGCCGAGCGCCTGCGGGAGGCACCATGACCGACGGACCCGATCGCGCACCAGCGCGTCACACCTCCGACGAGGGAACGGCCGCGCCCGCCCGGCACGAGGCCCCGGAGCCGACGGCGCCGTCGCGCCCCGGCTACGGCGCGTCCACCGGCTACGCGGGGGCCGGGGTGGACCCGCGGCAGGCCGCGCTCCTCGCGGCGAAGAACGAGCGCCTGGCCGACGCGCTGCGCCAGGCGCGGGACCGCATCGTCGAGCTCCAGGGGCAGCTCGAGGACCTGGGCAAGCCCCCGGCGACGTTCGCGACGTTCCTCGCGGCGCGTGAGGACGGCTCGGTCGAGATCATCTCCTCGGGCCGCAAGATGCAGGTGCAGACGGCGCCCGCGGTCGACGTCGAGGCGCTGCGACCGGGCCAGGAGGTCAAGCTCAACGAGGCGCTCACGGTGGTCGAGGCCGGCCGCTACGAGGCGGTCGGCGAGATCGTCACGGTCAAGGAGCTGCTGGGCGAGGACCGTGCGCTCGTGGTCGGCCGTGCCGACGAGGAGCGGGTCGTGCGCCTCGCCGGTCCGCTGCTCGCGGGGCACGTGCGCGTCGGGGACGCGCTCACGGTCGAGACGCGCACGGGGTTCGTCTTCGAGCGGATCCCGCGCTCGGAGGTCGAGGAGCTCGTCCTCGAGGAGGTCCCCGACATCGACTACACGGACATCGGGGGCCTGGGCCCGCAGATCGAGCAGATCCGCGACGCGGTCGAGCTGCCCTTCCTGCACCCCGAGCTGTTCCGCGAGCACGGCCTGCGGCCGCCGAAGGGCGTGCTGCTCTACGGCCCGCCCGGCTGCGGCAAGACCCTCATCGCGAAGGCCGTCGCGCGCTCGCTCGCCGAGACCCGGGGAGCGGCGAACGGCGGTGCGCCGGCGAAGAGCTACTTCCTCAACGTCAAGGGCCCCGAGCTGCTCAACAAGTACGTCGGCGAGACCGAGCGGCACATCCGGCTGATCTTCGCCCGCGCCCGCGAGAAGGCGTCGCAGGGCAACCCCGTCGTCGTCTTCTTCGACGAGATGGAGTCACTGTTCCGCACGCGCGGCACGGGCATCTCGAGCGACGTCGAGACGACGATCGTGCCGCAGCTGCTGAGCGAGATCGACGGCGTCGAGCGGCTCGACAACGTCATCGTCATCGGCGCCTCGAACCGAGAGGACATGATCGACCCCGCGATCCTGCGGCCGGGCCGCCTCGACGTCAAGATCAAGATCGAGCGCCCGGACGCCGAGGCGGCGCGCGAGATCTTTGCCAAGTACCTGACGCCGGACCTGCCGCTGCACCCCGACGACCTCGCCGAGCACGGGGGCGACCCTGCGGCCACCGTCGACGCGATGATCCAGTCCGCGGTCGAGCGCATGTACGCCGAGTCGGCGGACAACGAGTTCCTCGAGGTGACCTACGCGTCGGGGGACAAGGAGGTCCTCTTCTTCAAGGACTTCAGCTCGGGCGCGATGATCCAGAACGTCGTCGACCGCGCCAAGAAGTCCGCGATCAAGGACTTCCTCGCGACCGGCTCGCGCGGCATCCGGGTCGAGCACCTGCTCGTCGCGTGCGTCGACGAGTTCAAGGAGAACGAGGACCTGCCGAACACGACCAACCCGGACGACTGGGCCCGCATCTCCGGCAAGAAGGGCGAGCGCATCGTGTTCATCCGGACGATCATCCAGGGCAAGGGCGGCAAGGAGAGCGGGCGCACGATCGAGACGCTCACGCCCACCGGCCAGTACCTCTGAGGTCCGGGCCGCCGCCGGGGCCGGGAGACCTGGGCTGACGGGTGGCGCCCGGGCCTTCGGCCGCCGGACCTCAGGCGATGCCGCGTGACAGTGCGGTCGCCAGCTTGCGCATCGCCGAGCCGGCGCTCGGGCTCGCCGTGGTCCCGACGAGCGCGAGCGCCGACATCCGCGCGCCGGCCTCGGCGACGTCGAGCTCCACGCGCAGCACCGCGGGGGCGGGCGCCAGGCTGACGCCGCCGGTGCGGCCGCGCCGGACGGCGAGCGGCACGCCGCTGGTGCGCAGCCGCTCGACGTCCCTCGCGACGGTGCGTGCCGAGACGCCCAGCTCGCGCGCGAGCGTCTCGAGGGTGACCGGCTCGCCACGTGCGGCGTGGAGGCGTTCGACGAGCCACTGCTGGCGCTCCGCGCGGCGCAGGGCCAGGTGACCGTCGCGCGACGCCGCCGCGAGTGCCGTGCGCGCCGTCCGCTCGTCCACGACGCCAGGAAACCACGACACCGGCGTGTCCGGATGCCTGCCTAGCGTGGGTCGCATGACGCACATGAACGACGACGTCGACCGGTTCTTCGAGCGGTACGCGGCCGCGCTGCTGGCGCGCGACGAGGCGGCGGTCGCCCGCATGTACGCGGTGCCCGGCCTGATCCTCTTCCCCGGCGACGCCATCCCGGTGACCGACGTCCGCCAGAGCGAGCAGTTCTTCGCCGCGTCCTGGGGGCAGTACGAGGGCGTGGACTCGATGGAGCGGCGGGTGGTGGTGATGGCCGAGGCGCCGGGCAGCGTCTGGGTGGACGTGACCTGGACCTACGGCGACCGCGGCGAGCGCTTCTGCTACCAGCTCGTCCGCGACGCCGACGGTCTGCGCATCGCGGTCCTCACGCCGCTCGGCTGACGCGGCTGCCGCGCCCCGGCCACTACCCTGACCGGGTGACGGTGCGCAGGGTGATGGGGATCGAGACCGAGTACGGGATCGTCCAGCCCGGGCGGCCGCAGGCCAACCCGATGCTGCTGTCGAGCCACGTCGTGGCCGCCTACGCCGCTGCCGCCACCCCCGACGGCCACGGCCCCAGGGCTCGGTGGGACTACGCCGACGAGGACCCGCTCGCCGACGCGCGCGGCTTCCGCCTCCAGCGGGCCGCGGCGCACCCGTCGCTGCTGACGGACGACCCGGAGCACGCCGCGCCGGCGGGTCCGGTCGCCCACCGCCCGTCCGAGGCCGGTACCTCCGCGCCCGGGGGAGCCGGCGCCGGGGGAGCCGACGCCGCTGGCGGGCCGGGCGGCGGAGGGCTCGACGCCGCCGCCGTCGACCGGCCGGCCGTCGAGGAGTACGAGGACCCGGGCGCCGCGACGACCATCCTCACCAACGGCGCGCGCCTGTACGTGGACCACGCGCACCCCGAGTACTCCTCGCCCGAGGTCACGACGCCGCTCGACGCCGTGCGGTGGGACAAGGCGGGCGAGCTCGTCATGCTGCGCGCGGTGCGGCTGCTCACCGCGAACCCCGCGATGCCCGACGTCGTGCTGTACAAGAACAACGTCGACGGCAAGGGCGCCTCGTACGGCACCCACGAGAACTACCTCGTCGACCGGTCGCTGCCGTTCGAGGACCTCGTCGCCGTGCTCACGCCGTTCCTCGTCACGCGGCAGGTCTTCACCGGCGCCGGGCGCGTGGGCATCGGCCAGGCCGGCCAGCACGCCGGGTTCCAGCTCTCCCAGCGCGCCGACTACATCGAGGCCGAGGTCGGTCTCGAGACGACCCTGCGCCGGCCCATCGTCAACACGCGCGACGAGCCCCACGCGGACCGCACGCGCTGGCGCAGGCTGCACCTCATCATCGGCGACGCGACGCTCCTCGAGGTCTCGACGTACGTGCGCCTCGGGACGACGTCGCTCGTGCTCTGGCTGGCCGAGCACGCGGCCGAGCACCCCGAGCTCGTCGAGCGCCTCGTCGACCTGCGGCTGGCCGACCCCGTCGGCGCGGTGCAGCAGGTGAGCCGGGACCTGACGCTCACCGCGCGCCTCGAGCTCGCCGACGGCCGCCGCCTCACCGCGCTCGAGGTGCAGGCCGAGTACGTCCACGCCGTCCGGACGGCGCTGGGCGCCGGCACGGACGCCGCGGTCGAGGACGCCGCGACGGCCGACGTGCTCGACCGGTGGGCGTCGCTGCTCGACCGGCTGGGGCGCGACCCCGCGCTGTGCGCACGCGAGGTCGAGTGGGTCGCGAAGCTCCGCCTCCTGGAGGCGATGCGCTCGCGGGACCGGATCGCGTGGGACCACCCCCGCCTCGCCGCGATGGACATCCAGTGGTCCGACGTGCGGCCCGAGCGCGGGCTGTACCACCGGCTCCTCGCGGCGGGCGCCGTCGAGCGGCTCGTCGCCGAGGACGACGTGACCGCCGCCGTCACCGAACCGCCGTCGGACACGCGCGCCTACTTCCGCGGGACGGTCGTGCGGCGCTTCGGCGACCAGGTGCGTGCGGCCTCGTGGGACTCCGTCGTGCTCGACGTCCCGTCGCTGCCGAACCTGCGCCGCATCCCGCTGCGGGACCCGCACCGCGGGACCGCGGCGCACGTGGCCGCGCTGCTGGACGAGTGCGCGGACGCCGGGGAGCTGGTCGAGCGCCTCGCGGGCGGCTGAGCGCGCCGTCGGACGGCCGGTCCGTGCCCGCGGCGTCCTGCGCTGTGGGCGGACACGCGGCGGACCGACCTGACCCAGCCGATCACTCGTGCCTAGGATCGACACGCGCGGCGACAACGCCGGCAGGGGCACGACGCAGCACCGGGAGGTCACCATGGCCGGTCAGGACCAGCGGCGGGACGATCGCCACGACGAGGAACCCGCCGACCTCCCCGAGCCGGCGCCCGCGGCCCCCGCTGCCCAGGCGCGTGACGCCGAGGTCGACGCGCTGCTCGAGGAGATCGACGAGGTGCTGGAGTCCAACGCGGAGTCCTTCGTGCGCGGGTTCGTGCAGAAGGGCGGTCAGTGAGCCTCGATGAGCCAGGACCTCCCCGGCCGCCTACCGCGGTCCTTCACGACGCCCGGCACGTCCTCGTTCCTCGACTTCCTCGCGACGCACGACCCGTCGCTCCTGCCGCACGGGCGCGCGCTGCCCGCGGGTGAGGCGCCGGCGCTGACGGCGGTGCCGCACGCGACGACGATCGTCGCGCTGACCTACGACGGCGGCATGGTCATGGCGGGGGACCGCCGCGCGACCGCCGGCTCGATGATCGCCAGCCGGCACATCGAGAAGGTGTTCCCCGCCGACGAGTACTCGGCCATCGGCATCGCGGGCACCGCGGGCCTCGCCCTGGAGCTCGTCCGGCTGTTCCAGCTCGAGCTCGAGCACTACGAGAAGATCGAGGGCACCCTGCTCTCGCTCGACGGCAAGGCGAACCGCCTGGCGACCATGGTCCGGGGCAGCCTCGGTCTCGCGATGCAGGGGCTCGCCGTCGTGCCGCTGTTCGGCGGCTACGACCTGCAGCGCGAGAAGGGCCGGATCTTCTCCTTCGACGTCACGGGCGGCCGGTACGAGGAGACCGAGTACCACGCCGTCGGCTCCGGCTCGACGTTCGCGCGCGGCTCGCTCAAGAAGCTGTGGTGGCCGGGGATGAACGCGGGCGACGCCGTGCGCACCGCCGTGCACGCGCTCGTCGACGCCGCGGACGACGACTCCGCGACCGGCGGGCCCGACGCGACGCGGCGCATCTGGCCGGTGGTCGCCGTCGTGAGCGCCGCCGGCTACCTGCGCGTCGAGGACCACGCGCTGTCCGACGTCGTGACCCAGATCGAGGGTCTGCGCCGCGCCGAGGACCACGGGGGAGTCGTCCGATGAGCATGCCGTTCTACGTCTCGCCCGAGCAGCTGATGAAGGACCGCGCGGACTACGCGCGCAAGGGCATCGCGCGCGGGCGCTCGGTCGTCGTCCTGCAGTACGACGACGGGATCGCGTTCGCGACCGAGAACCCGTCCCGTGCGCTGCACAAGATCTCGGAGATCTACGACCGGATCGCGTTCGCCGCCGTCGGCAAGTACAACGAGTTCGAGAACCTGCGGGTGGCCGGCGTCCGGTACGCCGACCTGCGCGGCTACTCCTACGACCGGGCGGACGTCAACGCCCGGGGGCTGGCGAACGCGTACGCCCAGACGCTCGGCACGGTGTTCACGACGGAGTCGAAGCCGCTCGAGGTCGAGCTGGTCGTCGCCGAGGTGGGTGTCACGCCCGAGACCGACCAGATCTACCGCCTGAGCTACGACGGCTCGGTCGCGGACGAGCACGGCCACGTCGTCATGGGCGGCCAGGCGGAGACCCTGTCGGTCGCGCTCGGCGAGAGCTGGGAGCCCGGGATGGATCTCGCGGGCGTGGTGCGGCTCGCGGTCCGGGTGCTCGGCTCGACGGCCGACGGCGAGGACCGCACGCTCAGCCCGCAGCAGCTCGAGGTCGCGGTCCTGGACCGCACGCGACCGCGGCGGGCGTTCCGGCGCCTGCCGGCGCCGCTCCTGGCCGAGCTCCTCGGTCGGGACCAGGCGGCGGGCGAGGCCGACGGCCGGCACGGCGCCGCCGAGGACGCCGCGCAGGAGCTCGCGGAGCGCCCGGTGCCCGGGGAGCCGGCCACGACCGACGCGGGCGCCGACGAGGCCACGGACGAGCAGGTCTGACGTGGACCGCCGGATCTTCGGGCTCGAGACGGAGTACGGCGTCACGTGCGCCGTCGAGTCCGGCCGCGGCCTGTCGGCGGACGAGGTGGCGCGGTACCTGTTCCGCAAGGTGGTCGCGTGGGGGCGCTCGTCCAACGTCTTCCTGCGCAACGGGTCGCGCCTCTACCTCGACGTCGGCTCCCACCCGGAGTACGCGACCGCGGAGTGCGACGACGTCCGCCAGCTCGTCGCGCACGACCGCGGCGGCGAGCGCATCCTCGAGGGCCTCGTGGTCGACGCCCAGCAGCGCCTCAAGCACGAGGGCGTCCCCGGCACCATCCACCTGTTCAAGAACAACACCGACTCGGCGGGGAACTCCTACGGCTGCCACGAGAACTACCTCGTGCGCCGCCAGGGCGACTTCGGGCGCCTCGCAGACGTGCTCGTCCCGTTCCTCATCACGCGGCAGGTCCTCACGGGCGCGGGCAAGGTGCTCCCGACCTCGCGCGGCGCGCAGTACTGCCTGTCCCAGCGGGCGGACCACATCTGGGAGTCCGTCTCGAGCGCGACCACCCGGTCGCGGCCGATCATCAACACCCGTGACGAGCCGCACGCCGACGCCGAGTCCTACCGGCGGCTGCACGTCATCGTGGGCGACTCCTCGATGTCCGAGACCACGACCCTGCTCAAGGTGGGGGCCACCGACCTCGTCCTGAGGCTCGTCGAGGCGGGTCTGCCCATGCGCGAGATCGCGCTCGAGAACCCCATGCGGGCGATCCGAGAGATCAGCCACGACGTCACCGGGAGCGCGCCCGTGCAGCTCGCCAACGGGCGCACGGCGACCGCGGTCGAGATCCAGGAGGAGTTCCTCGCGCGCGTGCAGGACCACGTGGCGAGCTCCGTGGAGCTGACCCCGGTGATCAAGCAGACGCTCGACCTGTGGGAGCGCGGGCTACGGGCCGTGAGGTCGGGCGACCTGTCGCTGGTCGACCGCGAGCTCGACTGGGTGATCAAGCTCCGGCTCATCGAGCGGTACCAGGCGAAGCACGACCTGACGATGGACGACCCGCGGATCGCGCGCCTCGACCTCGCGTACCACGACATCTCGCGCACCCAGGGGCTGTACAACCTCCTCGCGGCGCGGGGGATGGTCGAGCGGGTCGTCACCGACCTCGACGTGTTCGAGGCGACCGCGGTGCCGCCGCAGACGACGCGCGCGAAGCTGCGCGGCGACTTCGTCCGCCGGGCGCAGGAGGCGCGGCGGGACTACACGGTCGACTGGGTGCACCTCAAGCTCAACGACCAGGCGCAGCGCACGGTGCTCTGCAAGGACCCGTTCCGCAGCGTCGACGAGCGGGTCGACCGCCTGCTCGAGTCCCTCTGACGGGGCGCCCCCGCCGGCCGGGACGGGTCGGAGGTCCCACGGTGGTGCCACCGGGGGCACCGACCATGGAGGGGTGATCCTCGTCGACACCCTCACCTACGACCGCAGCACGAGCGTGCTCACCGCGCGCTACCGCGCCCTCAGCGCCCCGCGGTGGGCCGCGTACCAGTACCGCGGCGTGTCCCCGGACGAGTACGAGCGGGTGCGTGCGGCGGGTCCGCGGCGCGCGATCACGATGGCGAAGGAGATCGCCCCGGCGCACCCGTGGCGGCGCGTCGGCGCCGAGGCCTGGACGGCGCCGGGAGCGGCCGACCAGCCCGGTCCGGTCGAGGTCCTGAGCGGCGTCGGGCCGCGGTCGCGGGTGGCCTCGCGCCGTTGACGGCGGCGCCGCGGTGCCACGCGAGGCGCCGCGCCGGGGCACCTCCACCGGCCGTTACAGTGGTCCGCCGTGGGCGCGGGCCCACGGAGCGGGAGGGAGCAGCGTGCACCGTCGTGTCCTGGCTGCCGTGGCTGCGGTCGCGCTGACCCTGCTGGCCGCGTGCACGCCGGACCCGGAGCCCGCCCCCGAGGTGACCGTCACGGGTGAGCCGGGCGCGATGCCCGACCTCGAGTACGAGATGCCGCTCACGGTCGAGGAGCCCGTGGTCGAGGTGATCTGGGAGGGCACGGGCCCGGAGCTGGTGGAGGGCCTGCCCGTCCTCGTCGACTACTACGCCGAGGCCGGCGGCGACGGCACGGTCGTGGGGGAGACCTTCTCGGGCGAGCCCAAGCCCTACCTGCTGACGGCCGAGGCGCTCGGCCTCGACATCTTCGAGGCCCTGCGCGGCCAGCAGGTCGGTGCGCGCGTCCTGCACCTCGTGCCCCCGGCCGAGGGCCAGTCCGCACCCACCGTGGCGGTGTTCGACCTGCTCCCCACGCGCGCCGACGGCGAGCCGGTCGAGCCGCGCGAGGGGATCCCGACGGTCGAGCTCGACGAGCACGGCGCACCGTCGATCACGGTGCCCCAGGCGGAGCCGCCCGCCGAGCTCGTCGTCCAGCCCTTGCTGCGCGGCGACGGGCCGCAGGTCGAGCCCGGGCAGGTCATCACCGTGCAGTACACGGGTGTGCGCTGGTCGGACGGCTCCGAGTTCGACTCGAGCTGGGGTCCCGGCAAGCTCCCCGCACCCTTCCCGATCGGCGTCGGCTCGGTGATCGAGGGCTGGGACACCGGCCTCGTCGAGCAGACGGTCGGCAGCCAGGTGCTGCTCGTCGTGCCGCCGAGCCAGGGCTACGGCGGCACGGACAACGAGCTCGCCGCCGAGACGCTCGTGTTCGTCGTCGACATCCTCGCCGCCAGCGGCGGCCCGACGGAAGGCTGACCGTGGCTCCCGCCGTGCGCGTCATCCCGTGCCTCGACGTCGACGCGGGTCGCGTCGTCAAGGGCGTCAACTTCGCCGACCTGCGCGACGCGGGCGACCCGGTCGAGCTCGCGCGCCGCTACGACGCCGAGGGCGCCGACGAGATCACCTTCCTGGACGTCTCCGCGTCGTCCGGGGACCGCGAGACCACGTACGACGTCGTGCGACGCACGGCCGAGCAGGTCTTCGTGCCGCTCACGGTGGGCGGTGGCGTCCGCTCGACCGACGACGTCGACCGCCTGCTGCGCGCGGGTGCCGACAAGGTCGGCGTCAACACCGCCGCGATCGCGCGTCCCGAGCTCATCAGCGAGATCGCCGAGCGCTTCGGCAGCCAGGTGCTCGTGCTCTCGGTCGACGCCCGGCGCGTGGTCGACGGCGCACCGACGCCGTCGGGCTACGAGGTCACGACGCACGGGGGACGCCGCGGCACGGGCATCGACGCGGTCGAGTGGGCCGTCCGGGCCGTCGAGCTCGGAGCCGGCGAGGTCCTCCTCAACTCGATGGACGCGGACGGCACGACGGCCGGCTTCGACCTCGAGATGTTCGCCGACGTCCGGTCGCGCGTCACCGTCCCGCTCATCGCGAGCGGCGGCGCGGGGACCCCCGAGCACTTCGTCGCCGCGGCGCGGGCCGGCGCCGACGCGCTGCTCGCGGCGAGCGTCTTCCACTTCGGCACGCTCACCGTCGGGCAGGTCAAGGACGAGCTGCGGGCCGCGGGCGTCGCCGTCCGCTGACCCGGGTGGTGACCGGGAGCCGTCAGGCCCGCGTCGCGAGGGCCGCCACGGCCGCGTCGTCGCCCTCGAGCTCGACCGCGGCCGCACCGCGGCGGCCGAACGCGTGCAGCACGACGTCGTCGAGCGCGCCGCGGACGACGACGTCGCCCCGCTCGGTCGCCCTCGCCACGCGCGCCTCGCCCTCGGGCGTGCTGAGCACGACGC
>NZ_JACVQL010000132.1 GCF_019733465.1 Actinotalea ferrariae
GGCTGGAGCGGGACCCCCGTGCGGTCCTCGTGCCCGCCGCCGTGCGCGCCGTCGGGCGAGCACGGCGCACGGGCGACGCGCTCGCGGCGCGCGGCATCGCCGACTGACGCGTCCCTCCCGGCGACGGCCGTCCCCGCCCGGAGGGAGGCCCGGCTCGACGGGCCGGGCGTCACCCGCCGCACTACCGTGACGGCCATGACCTTCAACGAGGGTGGGAGCTTCGAGGGCGGCCGTGTCGGCACGCGCCGCGGCGGCGCGATCGCGGGCGGCGGCGCCGGCCTCGCGATCGTCGCGTTCCTCATCTACCAGTTCACCGGCATCAACGTCGGTCCGGCGCTCGAAGGCGTCTCGGGCGGGGGCGCCGGCCAGGAGGAGCAGGGAACCGTCGGCGAGTGCTCCGCCGAGGAGGCGAACACGACGCGCGAGTGCCGCCTGTCGGCGACGGTGCAGTCCCTCGACGCCTACTGGGCCCAGGCGGTGCCGGCGGCCGGCATGGAGTTCGTCCAGCCCGACGTGTGGATCTTCGAGGAGGCGACGTCGACCGGGTGCGGCAACGCGTCCGCGTCGACCGGCCCGTTCTACTGCCCGCCGGACCAGGGCATCTACCTGGACCTCGGCTTCTACGACCTGCTCGAGAGCCGGTTCGGCGCCTCGGGCGGCCCGCTCGCCGAGATGTACGTGACCGCGCACGAGTACGGCCACCACATCCAGACGATCACCGGTGTGATGGACCGGGCCGACCGCCAGGCCAGCGGGCCGACGTCGGACTCCGTGCGCGTCGAGCTGCAGGCCGACTGCTTCGCCGGGGTGTGGGCCGGGCAGGCCTCGACGCAGGTGGACCCGGACACGGGCACGGTGTTCCTCGAGCCCATCACGCAGGACGAGCTCGCCGACGCTCTCTCGGCGGCCGAGGCCGTGGGCGACGACCACATCCAGGAGCAGTCCGGTGGCGGGGTGAACCCGCACACGTGGACGCACGGGTCGAGCGAGCAGCGTCAGCGCTGGTTCACGACGGGGTACGAGTCCGTCGACCCCGCGTCGTGCGACACCTTCGCGGCCGCCGAGCTCTGACCGGCCGTGGTCGCCGCAACACGCCGCCGGGCCCCGGCCACCGACCGCCCATGACCGCGACGGTGCCGGACCACCGGCGGTCGGTCGGCACGGGCGTGCTGCTCGGCGTCGCGGTGATGGCGGCCGTGGACGAGATCGTCTTCCACCAGCTGCTGGGCTGGCACCACTTCTACGACCGCGCGACGCCCGACGTCGCCCTGCTCTCGGACGGTCTCCTGCACGCGGCCGAGCTCGTCATGCTGGTCGCGGGCGTGTTCCTGGTGGCGGACCTCAGCCGGTCCGGCCGGCTCGCGCGGGCGTCGGCGTCCGGCGGGGCCCTGCTCGGTGCGGGTGGCTTCCAGCTCTTCGACGGTCTCGTCGACCACAAGCTGCTGCAGCTCCACCAGGTCCGCTACGGGGTCGACCTGCTGCCCTACGACCTGGCGTGGAACGCGGCGGGACTGGTGCTGCTCGCGGCGGGCGCCGTCGTGACACGGCGTGCGGGCCGCGCGCTGCGCGGCCGGGCGACCGGCTGACGCCGGGCTCTCGCGATGACGACCTGGTGGCCCGCCGCGGCGACGTCGGCCGTCCTGGCGACCGGGTACCTCGGGGCGCTGCTCGCGCGCCCGGCCCACCTGCGCCCGTGGAGCGGCCTGCGCACCGTCGCGTGGCTGGTCGGGGCCGTGCTCGTCGGGGTCGCGCTCAGCCCTCCCCTGGCCGAGCACGCGCAGCACGACCACGGCGCGCACATGGCGCAGCACCTGCTGCTCGGCATGTACGCCCCGCTAGGGCTCGTGCTCGGCGCCCCGCTCACGCTGGTGCTGGGCTCGGCACCCCGCGCCGCGGCCGTGCCGCTGGTCCGCGTGCTGCGGAGCCGGCCGGTGCACGCGCTGAGCCACCCGGTCACCGCAGCCGCCCTCAGCACGGGCGGGCTCTTCGCGCTCTACCTCACGCCGCTCTACGAGCTGACCAGGTCGAGCACCGTGGTCCACGGCCTGGTGCTGGCGCACCTGCTGCTCGCGGGGTGCCTGTACACGTGGGCGATCGCCGGGCCGGACCCGGCGCCGCGCCGGCCGGGGACGACCGTGCGCGTGGCGACCCTCGTCGTCGCCGCGGGTGCGCACGCCTTCCTCGCCAAGCTGCTCTACGCCGACGCGGTCCGGACGCATGCCGACGGCACCCACCACGGCGCCGCGATGACGGACGCCGCCCAGGCGATGTACTACGGCGGCGACGGCGCGGAGCTGCTCCTCGCCGTCGCGCTCTTCGCCTGGTGGTACCGCCGCGGCGGCACCCGGGCCGGCCGGTCGGCCCGGGCGGCACCGACGGCGCCGTCCGCGCCGGCGGTACCGCTCCGATGACGGTCAGAGGGTGAGGCCGACGGTCAGATGTTGAAGCCGAGCGCCCGCAGCTGCTCGCGGCCGTCGTCGGTGATCTTCTCGGGACCCCACGGCGGCATCCAGACCCAGTTGATCCGGAAACCGTCCACGACGCCGTCGAGCGCGGTCGCCGACTGGTCCTCGATGACGTCCGTGAGCGGGCACGCCGCCGAGGTGAGCGTCATGTCGATCACCGCGTGGTTGTTCTGGTCGAGCGCGACCCCGTAGATCAGGCCGAGGTCGACGACGTTGATGCCCAGCTCCGGGTCGATGACGTCCCGCAGGGCCTCCTCGACGTCCGCCGCGGTGGGCGGCATCGGCATCGGGGCGGAGCCCGGTGTGGTCGTGGTCATGCGTCCTCCTCGGTGGGTGGTGCGGCGGGCGTACCCGCGTGGCCTGCCTGGATCAACGCGTCACGCAGCGCCGACCATCCCAGCAGGGCGCACTTGATGCGAGCCGGGTAGCGCGCGACGCCGGTGAACGCGGTCGCGTCGCCGAGGCGGTCCTCGGACTCCTCGTCGAGGCCCTCGCCGCGTGCGTGCATGAGCCGGCGGAACGTCTCGCCGAGCTCCTCGGCGGTCGCGACCGGCTCACCGCTCACGAGCTCCGACATCACCGAGACCGAGGCCTGGGAGATCGAGCACCCCTGGCCCTCCCAGCTCACGCGCTCGACGGCGTCGCCAGCCAGGTGCACGCGGAGGCGGACCTCGTCACCGCACGTGGGGTTGACCTGGAACGACTCGGCCGCGTGGCCGTCGGCGAGGCCGCGGCCGTGCGGCGACTTGGCGTGGTCGAGGATGAGCTGCTGGTAGAGCTGCTCCATCGGGCTGCTCATGCGCCGTCCCCCAGTCCGAAGAAGGGCCGGACGGAGGCGAGCGCCGCCCCGAAGGCGGCCACCTCCTCCGGCGTCGTGTACACGGCGGCCGACGCGCGCGCCGTCGCCGCGACGCCGAAGCGGCGGTGCAGCGGCTGGGCGCAGTGGTGCCCCACGCGGACGGCGACGCCCGCGTCGTCGAGCACCTGGCCGACGTCGTGCGCGTGCACGCCCTCGACCACGAACGACACCGCGGCGAGGCGGTCCCGGTTCTCCGTCGGACCGAGGACGCGCACGCCCGGCACCGCGGCCACCGCGTCGAGCAGCAGGCCGGCGATCTCCCGCTCGTGCGCCGCGACCGCGTCCATGCCGAGGTCGCGCAGGTAGCGTGCGGCCGCGCCCATCGCGACGGCCTGGGCGACCATCTGCGTCCCGGCCTCGAACCGCTGAGGGGGCGGCGCGTACGTCGTCGTCTCCATGGTGACCACCTCGACCATCGAACCACCGGTGGTCACGGGCGGCATGGCCTCGAGCAGCTCGCGGCGCCCGTACAGCGCGCCCACGCCCGTCGGCCCCAGCATCTTGTGGCCCGAGAAGGCGGCGAAGTCGACGCCCAGCTCGTGCAGGTCGACGGGCAGGTGCGGCACGCTCTGGCACGCGTCGAGCACGGTCAGGGCGCCCACCTCGTGGGCCCGGGCGACGAACGCGGCGACGTCCGTCACGGCCCCGGTGACGTTCGACGCATGGGTGAACGCGAGGACCTTCGTGCGCTCGGTCACGGTGGTCGCGAGCTCGTCCGTGCGGAGCCGTCCGTCGTCGTCGACACCGATCCAGCGCAGCGTGGCGCCGGTGCGCGCGCACAGCTCCTGCCAGGGCACGAGGTTCGCGTGGTGCTCGGCCTCGGTCACCACGACCTCGTCGCCCGGGGCGATCGCGAACCGGCGCGAGGCCGCTCCCCCGCGCCCGAGCGAGGCGTTCGACATGGCGTACGCGACGAGGTTGAGACCCGCGGTCGCGTTGGTCTGCCACACGATCTCGCCGACGTCGGCGCCCACGAGGTCCGCGACCTCCTGGCGCGCCTGCTCGAACGCCTCGGTCGCCTCCTCGGCGAGCTGGTGCGCACCGCGGTGCACGGCGGCGTTGCGCTGCAGGTAGAAGTCCTGCTCGGCGTCGAGGACGACGTCCGGCTTCTGGGACGTCGCGCCAGAGTCGAGGTAGACGAGCGGGCGACCGCCGCGCACCGTGCGGGTCAGCAGCGGGAAGTCCGCGCGGACCGCCGCGAGCTCGGCGGGTGTCAGCACGTGCGCGGGCTCGGCGGCCCGCGGCTCCAGGGTGGCTGTCATGGTGTCCCTCCGGCTGACGGGCGTTGGTCTCGGGCGGTGGGCGCGGTCGGCCAGGCCGGCGGTGCGGGCACCGCCGGCCGGCGCGACGTCAGGCCTTGGTGAGGAACCGGTCGTAGCCCTCGGACTCGAGGCGGTTGGCCAGCTCGGGGCCGCCCTCCTCGGCGATCCGGCCGTCCACGAAGACGTGGACGAAGTCGGGCTCGATGTAGCGCAGGATGCGCGTGTAGTGCGTGATGAGAAGCACGCCGACCTCCCCGGTCGACTTCACGCGGTTGACGCCCTCGGAGACGACGCGCAGCGCGTCGACGTCGAGACCGGAGTCGGTCTCGTCGAGGATCGCGATCCGCGGCTTGAGGAGCTCCATCTGGAGGATCTCGTGGCGCTTCTTCTCGCCGCCCGAGAAGCCCTCGTTGACGTTGCGCTCGGCGAACGTCGGGTCCATCCGCAGCTGCTCCATGGCGCCACGCACGTCCTTGACCCAGTGACGCAGGGCGGGCGCCTCGCCGTCGATCGCCGTCTTGGCGGTGCGCAGGAAGTTGGAGACGCTGACGCCCGGCACCTCGACGGGGTACTGCATCGCGAGGAACATGCCTGCGCGGGCGCGCTCGTCGACGCTCATCGCGAGGACGTCCTCGCCGTCGAGGAGCACGGTGCCCGACGTGATCTCGTACTTCGGGTGGCCCGCGAGCGAGTACGCGAGCGTGGACTTGCCGGAGCCGTTGGGCCCCATGATCGCGTGGGTCTCGCCGCTGCGGACGGTGAGGTCGACGCCACGGAGGATCGGCTTGGGGCCCTCCTTGGTCTCGACGCTGACGTGCAGGTCGCGGATCTCGAGCGTGGTCATGCGGTTCTCCTCAGACGTTCGCGGTGACGTCGATGTCGACGAGCACACGCTCGCCGTCGACGGTCACGGGGTAGACGGGGACGGGCCGGGTGGCGGGCAGCGCGAGGGGCTGACCGGTGCGCAGGTCGAACGTCGAGCCGTGCAGCCAGCACTCGATGGTGCAGCCGTCGACCTCGCCGTCGGACAGGGAGACCTGGCCGTGCGAGCAGATGTCGCTGATGGCGTGCCAGGCACCCTCGGAGTCGCGGACCACCGCGACCTCCACGGGGCCGGACTCGCCCTCGAGCTCGACGCGCAGGGCCGAGCCCGGCTCGACGTCGTCGACCATGCAGGCGAGCTGTGCGCTCATGCCAAGATCACCGGGTTGTTCGCCGAGACGTCGGGCGCCTCGGAGTCCGTCACGGTGCCCGGGACGCCGACGGGACCGGCGGGCGCGGGCGCACCGGCGGCCGACTGCAGCGCCGACATGCTCTTCTCGAGCTCGGCCTCGATCGCGCCGATGAGCCGCTCCTCGACCTCGGGCAGCCCGATCTGCTGCACGAGCTCGGCGAAGAAGCCGCGCACCACGAGCCGACGGGCGTCGGCCTCGGGGATGCCGCGCGCACGCAGGTAGAAGAGCTGCTCGTCGTCGAACCGACCGGTCGCCGAAGCGTGGCCGGCGCCCTCGATGAGCCCGGTCTCGATCTCGAGGTTCGGCACCGAGTCGGCACGCGCCCCGTCGGTGAGCACGAGGTTCCGGTTGAGCTCGTAGGTGTCGGTGCCCTCGGCGTTCGCGCGGATGAGCACGTCGCCCACCCAGACCGTGTGCGCGCCCGCGCCCTGCAGCGCGCCCTTGTAGGTGACGCGCGAGCGGCACGAGGGTACGGCGTGGTCGACGAAGAGCCGGTGCTCCTGGTGCTGGGCCTCGTCGGCGAAGTACAGCCCGAGCATCTCGACCGAGCCGCCCTCGCCCGTGAACTCCGCGTCCGGCGTGACGCGCACGACGTCACCGCCGAGGGTCACGACGATGTGCTTGACCGAGGCGTCGCGGCCCAGGCGCATCCGGTGCGACGCGGCGTGGACCGAGCCCTCGGCCCAGTCGTGGATGGACACGACCGTGAGGTGCGCGCCGTCCTCCGCGACGACCTCGACCGTCTCCGTGAGGTCGACGCGACCGATGTGGTCGATCACGACGACGGCCTCGCTGAGCGGCTTGGCGTGCACCAGCAGGTGCACGGCCGACGCCTCCGGCAGACCGTCGGCCGAGTCGGCGACCGGCAGGCCCTCGACGCGCACGCTGGTCGCGGCCGAGGCCACGGCCTGGGCCGGGACCGTGACGACCGTCGCCTCGCGGAACGAGCTCCAGGCCGCCGCGGCGGTCCGGTCGCCGGGCTTGCCGGCGGTGCCGAGGCGCGCGTCGTCGCGCCCGACGATCTCGACCTGGACCTCCGGGGCCTCGACGACCGTGACCTGCGTGGCCGTGCCGGTCAGGCCCGTGCCCGCGCGGTCGAAGAGCGGCGCGAGCCGGCTGACCGGCGAGAAGCGCCACTCCTCCTCACGGCCGGTGGGGACGGGGAAGTCGGCGAGGTCGAACGACGTCCGGCGCGCCGCTCGCGACGTCTCGGGCGTGCCGCCCGTGCCGTGCGTGTGCGCTCCGTCGGCGACGGCCCGGCTGTGGTCGGTCGTCAGGTCGGTGGCCATGTCTGTGGTGGGGGCCTCTCGGTTCGGGTCAGGTGGGGCTGGTGCTGCGTGGGAGCCGTCGGCCATCAGCCGACGGAGCCTTCCATCTGCAGCTCGATCAGCCGGTTGAGCTCGAGCGCGTACTCCATGGGCAGCTCGCGCGCGATGGGCTCGACGAACCCGCGCACGATCATCGCCATGGCCTCGGTCTCCGCCATGCCGCGGGACATGAGGTAGAAGAGCTGGTCCTCGCTCACGCGGGAGACCGTCGCCTCGTGGCCCATGGAGACGTCGTCCTCGCGGACGTCGACGTAGGGGTAGGTGTCCGAGCGCGAGATCTGGTCCACGAGCAGCGCGTCGCACAGGACGGTCGAGGCGGAGTGCTCGGCACCCTCGAGGACCTGGACGAGGCCACGGTAGGACGTCCGGCCGCCGCCACGGGCGACGGACTTCGAGATGATCGACGACGACGTCCGCGGCGCGGCGTGCACCATCTTGGCGCCCGCGTCCTGGTGCTGACCCTCGCCCGCGAAGGCGATCGACAGCGTCTCGCCCTTGGCGTGCTCACCCATGAGGTAGATCGCGGGGTACTTCATCGTGACCTTCGAGCCGATGTTGCCGTCGACCCACTCCATGGTCGCGCCCTCGGCCGCCGTCGCACGCTTGGTGACGAGGTTGTACACGTTGTTCGACCAGTTCTGGATGGTCGTGTAGCGCACCCGGGCGTTCTTCTTGACGATGATCTCGACGACCGCGGAGTGCAGCGAGTCGGTCGAGTAGATCGGCGCGGTGCAGCCCTCGACGTAGTGCACGTACGAGCCCTCGTCCGCGATGATCAGCGTGCGCTCGAACTGGCCCATGTTCTCCGTGTTGATCCGGAAGTAGGCCTGCAGCGGGATCTCGACGTGGACGCCCGGCGGCACGTAGACGAACGAGCCGCCCGACCACACCGCCGTGTTGAGCGCCGCGAACTTGTTGTCGCCGGACGGGATCACGGAGCCGAAGTACTGCTCGAAGATCTCCGGGTGCTCGCGCAGGCCCGTGTCGGTGTCGACGAAGATGACGCCCTGCTCCTCCAGGTCCTCGCGGATCTGGTGGTAGACGACCTCGGACTCGTACTGCGCCGCGACGCCGGCGACGAGGCGCTGCTTCTCGGCCTCCGGGATGCCCAGGCGGTCGTACGTGTTCTTGATGTCCTCGGGCAGCTCGTCCCACGACGTCGCCTGCTTCTCCGTGGAGCGCACGAAGTACTTGATGTTGTCGAAGTCGATGCCCGACAGGTCGGAGCCCCAGTTCGGCATGGGCTTCTTCTCGAACAGCCGGAGCGCCTTGAGACGCGTCTTCAGCATCCACTCGGGCTCGTTCTTGAGCGTCGAGATGTTGCGGACGACGTCCTCGGACAGGCCGCGCTGGGCGGACATGCCTGCGGCGTCGCTGTCGTGCCAGCCGTACCCGTAGCTGCCGATCGACGCGATGATCGCCTCGTCGGTGGTCATGGGCTCGGTGGGTGCGCTCATCGTGTTCCCTCCACGGTCCCGCGTGCGGGACGGTCGGATCCTGGTGCTTGCGTGGTCGTGCTGGTCTCGTGCGTCGTGCTGGTAGGGCTGGTCGGGGTGGCGTCCGCGGTCGCGGCTCCGGCACCCGCTGCGCTCGCCGGCGTCGTCGGCAGCACGGGGACGTGGGTCGTGCACACGTGCCCGCCCGACGCGAGCGTCGACAGGCGCTGGACGTGGACACCGAGCATCCGCGAGAAGAGCCTCGTCTCGGCCTCGCACAGCTGCGGGAACTGCGCGGCCACGTCCTGCACGGGGCAGTGCCCCTGGCAGAGCTGGACGGCGCGGCCGCCGGGGACGGGGCGCGCCGAGGCGGCGTAGCCCTCCCCCGCGAGCCCCGCGGCGAGGGCTGCGACACGGTCCTGGGTCGACGCGTCCGCGGCGACGCCGAGGTCGCCGAGACGCGCCTCGAGGTCCGCGACGCGCCGCTGCGCGAACTGCTCGACGGCCTCGGCACCCGCGACCTGCGTGAGGAAGGTGAGCGCCTGGGCCGCGAGGTCCGAGTACGCGTTGCTCAGCGCGGCCTGACCGCGTTCGGTCGCCACGTAGCGCCGCGCCGGGCGGCCCCGGCGGGGGGCACCGGCGACGGCAGCGGTGTGCACGACGATCTCGCCGGCCTCCTCGAGCGCGCCGACGTGGCGGCGCACGCCCGCGGCGGTGAGGTCCAGGTCGCGCGCGAGCTCGACCACGGAGACCGGGCCGTCCTCGACCACGAGGCGCAGGATGCGCCGGCGGGTGGTCTGCTCGGCCGGGTCGTCCATCGCGGGCGCCGCGGTCGGACGGCCGGTCCGGGCGGGAGCAGGCTCGAGCACGGACGAGGGGACTGTCGGCACGTCTGACCTCCTCGGGCTCGTCGGGCGGGTGTGTCCAGCGGTGCTCCCCGGCCTGGGCCGGGACGGCGCGCGGCAGTGGCCGCGATATAGACAACATCCTTGTTGCCGAAATCCTTCCGTGCAACGAAGGCACGCCTCACCTGGTGCGAGGCCGTCCCGGTGCCGCACCTAGACTTCCCGCTCGTGCCCCCTGCCCCGTCCCCGCGCGTCGCGGTCGCCGTCGACGGGCTCGTCAAGCGCTACGGCCGCACGGAGGTCGTCCACGGCGTCGACCTCGCGGCCCCCGCGGGAGCCATCACGGCGCTCCTCGGCCCCAACGGTGCCGGGAAGACGACGACCGTCGAGTGCTGCGAGGGCCTGCGCCGTCCGGACGCCGGGCGGGTGCGGGTGCTCGGCCTGGACCCCGTGCGTGACGCACGTCACCTGCGCCCGCGGGTCGGCGTGATGCTCCAGGACGGCGGCCTGCCGAGCACGGTGCCCGCGGGCGAGGCGCTGCGCCACGTCGCGGCGATGTACGCCCGGCCGCGAGACCTCGGCGAGCTCGGCGAGCGCCTGGGCCTCGGCTCGTTCACGCGCACGCAGGTCCGGCGGCTCTCGGGCGGTCAGCGCCAGCGCCTGGCCCTCGCCGCGGCCGTCGTCGGGCGGCCCGACGTCGTCTTCCTCGACGAGCCGAGCGCGGGCATGGACCCGCAGGCACGGCTCGCGGTCTGGGACCTCGTGCGCGAGCTGCGTGAGGCGGGCACGAGCATCGTCCTGACCACGCACCAGATCGCCGAGGCCGAGGCGCTCGCCGACCACGTCGTGGTCGTCGACGACGGTCGTGTCATCGCGGCCGGGACCACCGCCGAGCTCGTGGGCGCGCACGACGTGCTGCGCGTCGTCGTGCGCCCGACGACGGACGACGACGCCCCCTCCCTCACCGCGGCGCTCGCAGACGCCGGTCGCCCGGCCGAGGTCCGGTCGGCGCCGTCGGCGGTCCCCGGCACGCTCGAGGTCGTGGCCGCGGCGGACCCGGCGCTGGTCCACGCCGTGACCGGGTGGGCCGCGGGGCGCGGGGCGCTCGTCACGTCGCTCTCGGCCGGCGAGCGCACGCTCGAGGACGTCTTCCTCGACCTCACCGGACGGCGGCTGCGATGAGCGACGACCCCACGACCGCGGCGCGCACGCCCGACCGGCACGCGGCGGACGGGCCCGTGGCCGACGGCCACGGGCTCGTGGTGGACGGGCACCAGGTGGCGGCGCCCGTCGCCCGCCGCGTCGGCGCGCAGGCGCTCGCGGAGGTCCGCACGGTCCTGCGCAACGGGGAGCAGCTCGTCATCACGCTCGTCCTGCCGCTGCTCATCCTCGTCGCGCTGACCCGAACGACGTTCGTCGACCTCGGCCCCGGGGACCGCGTCGAGCTCGTCGTGCCCGGCGTCCTCGCACTCGCGGTCATGTCGACGGCCTTCACGTCCCAGGCGATCGCGACCGGCTTCGACCGGCGCAACGGCGTGCTGCGTCTGCTCGCGACGACACCGCTGGGCCGGGGCGGGCTCGTCGCGGGCAAGGTGCTCGGCGTGGTCGCGCTCGAGCTCCTCCAGCTGACCGTGCTCGCCGGTGCGGCGCTCGCTCTCGGCTGGCGGCCGGACGTCGCCGGCGTCCCGGGGGCGCTGCTCGCCCTGCTCCTGGGCACGGCCGCGTTCACCTCGCTCGCGCTGCTGGTCGCCGGGCTGCTGCGCGCCGAGGCGGTCCTGGCCGTGGCCAACCTGCTGTGGGTGCTGCTGCTCGCCGGCGGGGGCGTCGTCCTCCCGGTCTCGATGCTGCCGGGTCCGCTCGGCGACGTCGCGGCGCTGCTGCCGTCGGGAGCGCTCGGCGAGGCACTGCGGGCTGCGCTCGGGGGTGACGGCCTGCCGATCGTGCCGCTCGTCGTGCTCGCCGCGTGGACCGCCGTCCTCTCCGCCCTCGTGGCGCGCACGTTCCGCTGGTCCTGACCGCACGTCTGCCCTCCGCGAGCCTCGGACCGGCGCGTCCCGAGGGTTCGTGAGCAGCGCCACCCCCGGGCGGGCACGCCCGCCGTCCGGGCGGCCGCCGACGGCGACTACCGTGGGACCGTGAGCAGCACGACGGCCCCCGCACCGGCACCGACCTCCTCGACCGGTTCGTGGCGGGACCCGTCGCCCGTCTGGCGCCGACGTGCCCTCGTGGCGAACCTCGTCGCGCAGGTGCTCATCGTCGGCACGGGCGGCGCCGTCCGGCTCACGGGCTCGGGCCTCGGCTGCTCGACGTGGCCCCAGTGCGAGCCGGGCGAGTTCACCCCGGTGCTGCACGAGGCCGCGACGTTCCACCCCTTCGTCGAGTTCGGCAACCGCACCCTCACCGGGGTGCTGGCTGTGCTCGCGATCGCCGCCGCCTGGGTCGCGTGGCAGCGGTCGGACCGTTCGCCCGGCTACCGCCGGCTGGGCCTGGTCCCGCTCCTCGGCGTCGTCGTCCAGGCGGTCGTCGGCGGCGTGACGGTGCTCGTCGACCTGCACCCCGGCGTCGTCGCGGTGCACTTCCTCGTCTCCATGGCGCTCGTCGCCGCCTCCACCGCGCTCCTGCTGCGCGATCGCGAGGGCGACGGCGCCCCGGTCGCCACCGTGGGTGCGCCCGCACGGCTGGTCGGCCGAGCGCTCGTCCCCCTGCTCGCCCTCGTGCTGGTCCTCGGCGTGATCACGACCGGGTCGGGTCCGCACTCGGGCGACGAAGAGGTCGCCTATCGCTTCGCGCTCGACCCCGTGGCCGTGGCCCGCGCGCACTCCGCGTCGGTCTGGCTCTACGTCGTGGCGGTCGTCGCGGTCGTCGTCCTGACGAGGCGGGTCGCCGACGGCCTGCCGACCTCGGCGGAGGTGCGCCGGGCCGCCGTCGTGCTGCTCCTCGCGACCCTCGCGCAGGGTGCGGTCGGCTACGTCCAGTACTTCACCGGCCTGCCGGTCGTGCTCGTGGGGATCCACATGATCGGTGCGAGCCTGCTCGTCATCGCCCAGGTGCGGCAGACGCTCTCCCAGCGCGTGCGCGTCTGACCACGTCCGCTGCGGACGTATCCGGCCCGTGCCGATCGGCTCCTCCATCCGGAAGCCGATCGTCCGGTCCTACGACTACCGTCGGCCTGACGCCGGCTGCCCCGGCGCCCACGACGACGTGGAGGACCGCACGATGACCGAGCAGAGCACCTACAGCGACACGGCGACGTTCCGCGGTGCGGACTTCCGGCGGGCGGACCTCAGCGGCGCACGCTTCCGCGACTGCAACCTCGCCTCGGTCCGGATCGCCAGCTCGTGGGTCGACGACCTGCGCATCACGGGCTTCGACGGGAGCGTCGGGACGGTGCACGTGGACGACGTCGACGTCAGCGCCTACGTGAGAGAGGAGCTCGACCGTAGGCACCCCGAACGCGTCGTCGTGCGCGCCGCACGCTCGGCCGACGAGCTGCGGGCGGCCTGGGCGGAGCTCGAGCGCCTCTGGGACGGCACCGTGGAGCGGGCAGGCCGCCTGCCCGAGGCGGTGCTCCACGAGCGGGTCGACGACGAGTGGTCGTTCGTCGAGACCGTGCGGCACCTCGTGTTCGCCGTCGACACCTGGGTGGGCCGGATGATCCTCGGCGAGCCCGCGCCGAACGACCCGATCGGGCTCCCGCCGACCGACATGGCACCTGCGGCGACCGAGGCGCTCGGACTGGACCCCGCCGCGCACCCCACGGCGGCGGACGCGCTTGCCGTCCACGCGGCTCGCCGCGCGCGCTTCCGCGAGGTGCTCGGCGGCCTCCGCGACGAGAAGCTGGACACGCCCCGCAGCGCGGTCCTCGAGCCTCCCGACGGCGTCGAGGAGCGCACGCTGCGCGAGTGCGTCACCACGCTGCTGCGCGAGCACTCCGAGCACCGGCGGTTCGCGGTCCGTGACCTCGCGGTGCTCGAGGCGCGCGACGGCGGGGTGGGTCCCGGCTGAGACCCGGCGCGGTCAGCCGACCGGCCGCAGTCCCGTCCAGCCGCCGGCCCGCGCGACGGCGGCGGCGAGCAGGCCGTTGACGGCCGACGGGTTGCGGATCACGCCCGCCTGGACGGCGGCGACGGCCTCGTCCAGCGGGACCCAGCGCAGCTCCATGTCGCGCTCCTCGCCCTCGCGCTCGTGCCGCTCGTCGTCGGGCACGGGGTTCAGGTCGCGCGCGAGGAACACCCTGATCGCCTCGTCGCTCCCCCCGGGGGTTGTGAAGTAGTCCAGCAGCACCCACCACGAGCCGGCGACGAGGTCCGCCTCCTCGGCGAGCTCCCGGGCGGCGGCCTCGCGGAGGTCCTCGCCGGGCACGTCGAGCAGGCCGGCGGGCGGCTCCCACAGCTCGCTGCGCACGGGATGCCGGTACTGCCTGAGCAGCAGCACGCGGTCCTCGTCGTCGAGCGCGATGACCGCGACGGCACCGGGGTGGCGCACGAACTCGCGGCGCACCGTGCCCGCCTCACCGAGGTCCACGGTCTCGCGGACGACGTCCCAGACCATGCCGTCCAGCACCGTCTCGGCGTGCACGACCGGCCGCTCGACCGGCACGTCGGCGAGCGGCGAGCGCGAGGCGGTCATCGCGCCTCGGCGCGGCGCTCGAGCGCGGCCTGCACGAGGCCCGCGAAAAGCGGGTGCGCACGCGTCGGCCGCGACTGGAACTCCGGGTGCGCCTGCGTCGCCACGTAGTACGGGTGCACCTCGCGCGGGAGCTCGACGAACTCCACGAGCGAGGAGTCCGGGGAGACGCCCGAGACGACGAGGCCGGCCTCCTCGAGCTGCTCGCGGTAGGCGTTGTTCACCTCGTACCGGTGCCGGTGCCGCTCCTCCACGCGGTCGCTGCCGTACGCCTTGGCGACGACGGAGCCCGCGGTGAGGACGGCCTCGTACGAGCCGAGCCGCATCGTGCCGCCCATGTCGCCCTCGCCGCCGACGATCGTGAGCTGCTCGGCCATCGTGGCGATCACGGGGTGCTCCGTGGAGGGGTCGAACTCGGACGACGACGCGCCGGTGAGGCCCAGCACGGTCCGCGCGTACTCGATGACCATGACCTGCAGGCCGAGGCAGATGCCGAGCGTCGGCACGCCCTTCGTCCGCGCCCACGTGAGCGCGCCGACCTTGCCCTCGATGCCGCGGACCCCGAAGCCGCCCGGGACGAGGACCGCATCGACGCCGGACAGCGCCCGCTCCGCCCCCTCGGGCGTCTCGCAGTCGTCGGACGGGACCCAGCGGATGTCGACGCGCGCGTCGTTGGCGAAGCCGCCCGCACGCATCGCCTCGGTGACGGACAGGTACGCGTCGGGCAGGTCGACGTACTTGCCGACGAGCGCGATCTCGACGGACGTCGAGGGCTGGTGGACGGCGTGCGTCACCCGCTCCCAGCTGGCCCAGTCGACGTCGTGGAACGGCAGGTCGAGACGGCGCACGACGTACGCGTCCAGGCCCTCGCCGTGCAGGACGCGCGGGATGTCGTAGATGCTCGGCGCATCGGCCGCCATGACGACCGCCTCGGCGTCGACGTCGCAGAAGAGCGCGATCTTGCGCTTGGTCGACTCGGGCACGGGCCGGTCGGCGCGCAGCACGAGGGCGTCCGGCTGGATGCCGATCGAGCGCAGGGCGGCGACCGAGTGCTGGGTCGGCTTGGTCTTCAGCTCGCCGCTGGGGCCGATGTAGGGCACGAGCGAGACGTGCAGGAAGAAGACGTTGTCCCGGCCGAGGTCGTGGCGGACCTGCCGGGCGGACTCGAGGAACGGCTGCGACTCGATGTCGCCGACGGTGCCGCCGATCTCGGTGATGATGACGTCGACCTCGGGCCCGGCCTGCGCGCGCATGCGCGCCTTGATCTCGTCGGTGATGTGCGGGATGACCTGCACCGTGTCGCCCAGGTACTCGCCGCGCCGCTCCTTGGCGATCACGGACGAGTAGATCTGCCCCGTCGTGACGTTCGCCTGACCCGTGAGCGGGACGTCGAGGAACCGCTCGTAGTGACCGATGTCCAGGTCCGTCTCCGCGCCGTCCTCGGTGACGAACACCTCACCGTGCTGGAACGGGTTCATCGTCCCGGGGTCGACGTTGAGGTAGGGGTCGAGCTTCTGCATCGTGACGCGCAGGCCACGGGAGCGGAGGAGTCGGCCCAGGCTGGAGGCGGTGAGCCCCTTGCCGAGCGAGGAGGCGACGCCTCCGGTGACGAAGATGTGCCGGGTCGTGTTGTCCGACCGCCCGGAGAGTCGGTTTGCTCGCTCTGCCACGGGCTTCCACTCTACCCGACCTGACGCGTCCCGGAGCCGCCCGCGCCGACGGCCGCGCGCCACACCCGCTCGAGCTGGTCGAGGGTGTCCTCGGCGGCAGGGAGCCGCGCGGCCTGCTCGAGCGCTGCCGCGCGCAGCCCGGCGCTCCTGGCGGTGTCGTTCAGCACCTCGCGCACCGCCTCCGCGACGGCCCGCGCGTCGGTCGGCACGAGCACCGCGGCGTCGCCCGTGACCTCCCGCGTGCCGCCCACGTCCGTCGCCACCACCGCGGCTCCGGCCGCGAGCGCCTCCTGCACCCCCAGGGGCTGCCCCTCCCACCGTGCGGTGCTGACGACGACGTCGGCGGCGGCGAGCAGGTCGGGCACGTCCGAGCGCCTCCCGAGCAGCCGCACCGGCAGGGACTCGGCCTGGCTCCGGCGCTCGACCTCACCGGCGAGGGGACCGTCCCCGGCGACGACCCAGAGCACGTCGGTGCCGCGCAGGAGCGCCGCGGCGTCGCACAGCAGGTCGAGACCCTTCTGCGGCGCGAGCCGCGCGACGGTGAGGACGAGCGCCACGTCGTCGCCGATCCCGAGCGCCGCCCGCACCTCGCCCGGACCCGCCGATGCGGCCCGGTGCGGCGGCGCCGGCACGAGAGCGCGCTCGGTGCGCGGAGCACCCCGGCGCGCGGCCCGTTCGACGAGGTCGCCCGAGACGCCCAGCACGGTGTGCGCACCGCGCGCGACGACCACCTCGAGCGCGGCTGCCACACCGCGCACGGCGCGCCCGCCCACCGGCAGGTTGTGCAGCGTCACGACGACGGCAGGGCCGCGCCGGACGGCGCGAGCGGCGATCACGGCGAGCGCGCCGGCGCGCAGCCCGTGGGCGTGGACGACGTCGGCGGTGGCGACGAGAGCCCTCAGCCGCCGGAGCGCGACGACGTCGCCGGGTCCCGGGCGGTCGCTGATCTCGACGGGCAGGTACGGCACGCCCGGCGCGGCGATCTGCCCGGCGAGCTCGGCCGGTCCTGCGACCGCCACCCTCGCGCCTCGTGCGGCCCCGCCCCGCGCGACCTCGGCGACGTGGCGTGCGACCCCGCCCGCGCTCGAGCCCAGCACCTGCAGCACCCGGGGCCCGCGGGCGCCCCCGCTCCTCGGGGTGGTGGCAGCGTGCTGGCTCGCGTCACTCATGCCTGTCCTCGCTCCGGTCGTTCGTGGTCGTCGTCGTCCCGCTCAGCATCGTGGCGCCCGGCGTCGTCCCGCTCAGCATCGTCCCGCTCGGCGTCGTCGACCGGCAGCACGACCGGTGCGCCCACGGCTGCCGCCGGGCCGAGTGCCACCGACCCGCCGGCCAGCGCCACGCCGTCGTCCGCGTCCGGACGGGCCGCACCGGTGTGGCGGAGGCCGTGGAGCGTGCCGCGGTCGAGAGCCACGGCCGCCGCGAGCACGATCGTGGCCGCGACCACGCCGCCGACGGCACCGCCGAGGACCGCGACCCCCACCGAGCCGCTCACGGTCAGCACGGCGTCGGACGCGAACCGCCCGGCACCCGCCCCTACGGCGGCGGCGGCGAGGGCGACCACGAGCGTCCGTCCGAGCCCCGCGGCGGCGCCGTGGCCCGCGGCCCGTGCGGTGAGGACGAGCAGGAGCGCGCCGGCGACGACCATGCCCACCGTGCTGCCGATGGCCAGGCCCGCCAGCGTCGCGGCGCCGTCGCCGCCGTCGGGGGCGAGCACGAGCACGGCGACCACCGAGCCGGCGGCGACCGTGAGCCAGCCGGCGGCGACACCCGTCACGGACGCGCGCCCGCGCTCGAGGGCGAACAGGACGCGTGACAGGTGGAAGAGCAGCGCGAAGCCCAGGAGACCCGGCGCGAGGAGCGTGAGCGCGGGACCCATCGCCGCGATGTCCCCGCTGTCCTCGCTCGCGTCCGTCGCCATGAACACCCGCGCGACGGCGGGTGCGGCCGCGGCGAGCGCAGCGGCGCCCACGGCCGCGACGAGGAGCACCGCGCGCGTGCTCGCGGCGACGAGCCGGCGGGTCGCGTCGTCGTCCCGACGCGCGTGGTGCTCCGCGATGCGCGGGAAGGACGCCGTCGCGAGGGGCACCGCGAGCACCGCGTACGGCAGGAGGTAGACGGCTTGCGCGTACTGGAACAGGTTGATGGTCCCGAGGTCGCCGCGCGCGTTCGCGAGCCGGATCGTCACGACGACGGCGACCTGCTGGGCCACGAGCCCGCCGAGGCCCGAGAGCGCGAGGTGCCGCGCGCGCCGCGCCACGCCCGTGGGGAAGCGCAGCGTGGGGCGCAGGCGCACGCCCGAGCGCAGCACGGGCACGAGCAGCGGAAGGCTCATGGCCGCCACGCCGGCCGTCGTGCCCCAGCCCAGCCACGCCACGGCGTCGGGGGGCAGCGCGGCCGGGTCCTCGACGGCCTGGACGGCCAGCGCGCGGAAGACCAGGTAGCTGACGATGACGACGGCGCTCGAGAGCAGCGGCGCGGCCGCGGGCCAGGCGAAGCGCCGCTGCGCCTGGAGGATCCCGGTGAGCACGACGCCGATGCCGTAGAGCGCGACCTGCGGCGCGAACACCACGAGCAGGTGCGCCGCGAGGTCGACCGTGTCCGCGGTCCTGTCCGTCGGGCCGAAGAAGAGGCCGACGAGCGGCCGCGCGAAGACGGCGAGCAGCACCGAGCCGGGGACCAGGACGACGACCGCCCACGTGAGCATCGCCGAGGCGATGCGGTCGACGTCGGCGCGGCTCCCCCGGCTCAGCGGTCCGGCCAGCAACGGCACGACGGCGCCTGCCAGGGCGCCGCCGGCCACGACCTCGAACAGCACGTTGGGCAGGAGGTTCGCCGTCGCGTACGCCGTCCCCGTCGGCGTCTGGCCGACCGCGTACGACTGCACGAGCCACCGGCCGAACCCGAGGACGCGGGACAGCACGGTGATGCCCGCGATGAGGGCGGCCGCGCCGGCGATCCCGGTCAGGGCCCGCCGCGCGGCGGGGCTCACGCCGTCCGGTCCGGCGGCCGCCGTCCCCAGGTGTCGAGCGCACGCAGAGAAGGCGTCCGCTCGATCACGGCCGTGAAGCTCACGCGCTCGCTCGCGAGCGTCAGCGCGACCACGCCGGCGAGCGCGACGAGACGGCCGCGGCGCGGCAGCGCGGCGGCTGCGGCCACGCCGACGACGGCGCCCAGCGCGT
>NZ_JACVQL010000133.1 GCF_019733465.1 Actinotalea ferrariae
CCCCGCCCGCCCAGCTCCCCGCCCGCCCAGCTCCCGTTAGCGCTGTTCCCCTCCACTCCCCGTTCCCCTCATGCCCTGTTCTCCTCCTGCCTCGCTCCAACGATCGTGTCGGGTCGCGCAGTGCGATCCCCGCGCTCCACGTGGACCAGCGCCGCACGGCTCCGGCGGTCTGCGGTCGTCTCTCGCCGATCGTCCGCCGCAGGCATCTCCGACACGGAGCGCGGAACGAAGGGACCAGCCGGCCCTCCGCGCAGCGCGCGCCTCCGCGCGCCGCGCGCCGTTTCACGTGGAACAGCCGGGTGGCGAGCTCGAGCTGTCGTTCCGACCGACTGTGGCGGCCCCAGCCCGCGTAGGCGCACGCCGTCCTACCCATGCTCAGCGGACGGGGACATCGCCGCCCCGCATGGGCACGCGGGCGGCGGCGACTCTGCGCGGGAAGCCCGATGCTCGCGCCGCACCTCGCCGTGTGGGCGTCGAAGAACTCCTGCTGGTGCTGGCCGGCGGCCTCCGCCTAGCGACGCGCGGGATCGATCACCCCGCGGCGTGTGATGTCCGTGACGGCCGCCAACTGTGGACCGGAAGGGTGGACTCCCTCCGCCTGCAAAGAGCGTCCAGACTTAGCCGCCGTGCACCGGTGCCAGCCGCAGACCACCACGGGTCCGGCTGAGTGGCTTTCGGTCGCTGGGTGTGGCTGGGCGGCCTTCAGTCCTGATCTGATGACGCCCTCTGTGGGCGCGAACGAGAGCATCGATCGCGATCCTTTCGGCTGCTCCGCGTTCCACGTGAAACCAAGGCAGCCCCGTCCCACACCTTGCTCCACATGCAACCCGGACCTCGAGGGCACACGGGGCGGTTGGACCAGCGGACGCGATCGTTGGCCGACCCGCAACCCGAGCTGGTCACCGACCTGGGAGCCCGGACCGTGACCTGGGCGGTCGGCTTGGCCTTGACGGGGGCGACGGTCGCCGGCGTGCCTGAGCGACGCGACTGATCGGGCGATGCGGTCCCGTCACGCGATGCAGTCCCGTCAGCGGCTCGGGGAAGAGGCGTCGTGCGACCCGGTCTTCATCGCACTCAGCGCTCGGCGTCAGGGCGGACCGTGTGTTCCACGTGGAACAACGCCAGAACCACCCATGGCTCGGTGGCCGCCCGGTCTGACGCTGAAGTGGCCTGCGTGCAGGCGAAGCCAGTGCGTATCCATGCCCATCGAAGCCGCGCCCCGAGTGGCACGAGAGTGCCGCCGGACGAGGACCACGTTTCACGTGGAACCTTGCCAGAATCTCACCCCACGGAATCGCCCACGCCTGGCCCTGGCTGGATCGCCCAGTTCTGACGCCTGGCGCGTGCCGCCTCGACGTTCAGGCGGACCCGCCTCACCGCATCCCTTCCCCTCAGAACAATGCGGCAGCACGAAGGCGTGCCTCGAATGTAGACGCCGTTTCAGGTGGAACGGCACATCCGCACCTCGACTGGGCCGCAGGGCCTAGCCAGAGCGGGGCGCGTCTGCGTGCACGCGGACGCCGCCTCTCGCGTCTCCGTCTTGGGTGCCGGCGCTGTCTCACGTCGTGCCGTCGGACGCAGACCGATGTTTCACGTGGAACGTGGGGGGTGCCCCGCGGCAAAGCATCGGGCTGCCTGGACTTCAGATATCGGGCGGCCTGCTTCACATGGGCGCCGACTAGGTGCTCACCGCACCTCGTTCGTCCGGCGCACGCGGCTCTGACCGTCGCTAGCCGGACCTCACGTCCCGGGCGCTCGGTTGCATGTTCCCCGGAATGTCAGGCGTCGAGGGCCACGCGATCCTCCGCGACTCACGGACGTCAGGCGTCAGGGAACCAGGGGGCCTTGCTGCGTCCTCAACGACGCTTCGGGCGTCGGGCTCGCGCGGCGCTCGGAGCGCTGAGCGACTCTCGCACCACACGGACGACTCGAGTGGTGTCGCCACCGGCGGTGACGTCGAGGACCTCCCGATCGCCCCCGCCCCACGCGTCGATGACGTCTCGTGCGGCGGCCAGCTCCTCGTCGGCCTGCTGGCCCTTCATCGCCAGCAGCGCGCCACCGGCCCGCAGCAGCGGCAGGGTCCACCCCGCGAGGCGGTCCATCGGTGCGACCGCGCGCGCCGTGACCGCCTCGACGGCGAGCCGACCGTGCAGCTCCTCGGCACGACCGCGGCGGACCTCGGTCGACGTGAGGCCGAGCTCGGCGACCACCTCGGTGAGCCACGCGACGCGACGCTCCATCGGCTCCAGCAGGATCACGTGCAGGTCCGGGCGCAGCGCGGCCAGCACGACCCCGGGGAGCCCGGCGCCGCTACCCACGTCGACGAGGGTGCCGGCCGCGGGCAGCAGCGTCGCCACGGCCGCCGAGTTCAGCAGGTGGCGTTCCCAGAGGCGCGGCACCTCCCGCGGCCCGATGAGGCCGCGCGTGATCCCCTGCTCGGCGAGCATGTCGTGGAACCGCTCGACCGCGGGCCGGCCGGCACCCAGCGCAGCGTCGAGCACCGCAGGGTCCATGACGGATCCGTCATCGACCGACCCAGGCCCGGGCCTGGGCGCGAACCCGTGCGCTCGGCCGTCCGACGACGCTCCGCCGTCCGTCTGCTGCTCATCGTCCGGCATCGACGCTCCCGAGGGCCGGCGCCACACGCCTGGCCGGCAGTGCCGGTTCCACGTGAAACACGCGCTCAGGCCTGCCGGACCACCACGTACCGCGACGGCTCGACGCCCTCGCTGTCGCTCGCGAGGCCGGCCTCGGCGACGACGTCGTGCACGACCTTGCGCTCGAAGGGGTTCATCGGCTCGAGGGCGACCGGCTGACCCGACCTGCGCACCTCGGCGATCGCCGCACGAGCGACCTCGGCGAGCTCGGCACGACGGCCCGCGCGGAACCCGGCGATGTCGAGCATCAGCCGGCTGCGCTCGCCGGTCTTCGTCTGCACGGCCAGGCGCGTGAGCTCCTGGAGCGCGTCGAGGACCTCGCCGTCCGTGCCCACGAGCTTGCGCAGCGCGCGCTCGGAACCGGCCTCCGCGACGATCTCAACCGCTGCGCGACCGTGGTCCACGTCGATGTCGATGTCGCCATCGAGGTCCGCGATGTCGAGGAGCTCCTCGAGGTAGTCGGCGGCGATCTCGCCCTCCTCCTCGAGACGACGGATGTCCGAGGGGGCGGAGGGCTCGACGGTCCCGGGCGCGGTGCTGTCGGTCATGGTGTCTCCAGGTGCAGGTGTGAGGGGGCGCCGGCTGCGGGCCTGCGCGGGGACGTCAGTTCTTGGGTGTGCGGGGCTTGCGAGGCTTCGTCGGGGACCCCGAGGCACCGCCAGGCGTCTTGCCCCCAGGCGCTGTGGTGCCACGTGCGCCGGTGCCGGTCCCGGTCGACGGCTTCGACCCGCTCGCGGGCTTCGACCCACCGGCCGGCTTCGACCCGCCCGAGGGCTTGGTCTCGCCCGCCGTCGACGCCTCCGTGGGCGCACCCGGACCGAGCGGCTCCGCCGGGGTCGAGCGGGAGTCGCCGGACGTGCCGCTCGTCGCGCCGCTCGCCGTCGCGGGGCGTGCGCGGTCCTTGCGCTTCGGCTGCGGCCGCTGACCGCGCGGCTTCTCCTCGATCGCGGGCTTCGGCTCCTCGAGCACGATCCCCTTCGCCGCCGCCTTGCGGGCGCGGCGCTCCTTGAGCTGCCGCTCCGCCTCGGAACCGGGCGTCGGGTTGCGCCGGATGACGTAGAACTGCTGACCCATCGACCACAGGTTCGTCGTGGTCCAGTAGATCAGCACACCGATCGGGAAGTTGACGCCCGAGACGGCGAAGATCAGCGGGAGGATGTAGAGCAGCATCTTCTGCTGCTGCGCCATGGGCCCCTGGAGGGCCGAGGCGGGCATGTTCTTCTGCGTGAGCTGACGCTGCGTGAAGAACGTCGTCGCCGACATCGCGATGATCAGGGCGACCGTGACGAGCTTGACCGCCGGGTCGTCGGAGCCGAGGAAGGTCTCCGAGATCTTCGCGCCGAACAGCGTGGCCGCGTTCGCCTGGGCGGCGAGATCCTGGGTCAGGGGGCCGATCGCGTCCCTGGTGCCGTTCGCGTAGGTGCCTGCCTCGAGCGCGGGCAGCGAGAACAGCACGCGGAAGAGCGCGAAGAAGATCGGCGACTGCGCCAGGATCGGCAGGCAGGACGCGAACGGGTTGGTCCCGTGCTTGCGGTACAGCTCCATCGTCTCGCGGCTCATGGCCTCACGGGACGCCGGGTCCGTCTTGCCCTTGTACTTCTTCTGGATCGCCTGCATCTCGGGTGCGAGCAGCTGCATGCCGCGCGACGCCTTGATCTGCCGCACGAAGAGCGGGATCAGGAGGATGCGGATGACGACCACGAGGCCCACGATCGACAGCGCCCACGCGGCGCCGGACTCGGGGTCCAGGCCGGCCGCCGTCAGGAGCGAGTGGAACTGGACCATGATCCAGGCCACGGCGACCTTGAGCGGCCAGAGGATGTTGTCGGGGAACGTCATCGGGCGGAGCTCCTCGCTCGTTCGTCATGCACGTGCCCGTCGGCACAGGTCTGGGTGGGCCGCGCGGGCGGCACGTCGTCGACGCCGCCCGGCGTCCAGGGGTGGCACCGCGCGAGGCGGCGCACCGCGAGCCAGCCACCGCGCAGGGCGCCGTGACGCTGCACGGCGAGCAGCGCGTACGCGGAGCAGGAGGGGTAGTACCGGCACGTCGGGCCGGTCATCGGCGAGATCACGAGCTGGTACGCGCGCAGCACGGCCACGAGAAGGAGCTGGGGGAGGCGGGCGACCGCGGCGAGCCGCGAGTCACCGAGCACGGTGCTCACGTGCGGCCCGTCGTCGCGGCCGCTCGGCGCGACGCGGCGGCGAGCGCCGAGCGGAACTCGGACGCGAGCGTCTCGTAGGGGACGCCGGCGGCAGGGGGGAGCGCCCGGACCACGAGGTCCGCCCCCGAGGGCAGGGACCCGCGCTGCTCGACCACCACGCCTCGCAATCTGCGTCGGACCACGTTCCGGACCACCGCACCGCCCACCGCCTTGGAGACGACGAAACCCACATGGGGATCCGTACGGTCGCCGACGAGCCGGCAGTGCACCACGAGCGTGGGCCGGCCGGCTCGAGCTCCGCGGCGGATGGTCAGGGCGAAGTCGTCCGACCTACGCATCCGCAGCGGGGCGGGGAGCACCCGAGGTCAGGCGGAGAGCTCCGCGCGGCCCTTGCGCCGGCGGGCGGCGAGGATCGCGCGGCCGGCCCGGGTGCGCATGCGCAGCCGGAAGCCGTGGGTCTTGGCCCGACGCCGGTTGTTCGGCTGGAAGGTGCGCTTCGACACGTCGTACTCCACAAGGTTGGATCAGGGCACCGCCGGGACGGCGGACAGTCATGAGCTCCTCCGGCACCACCGGGCACTCGTCGCGGCACCCTTGCGGGTCACGCGGGCACGCTGGTAGGAGCCGAGAGAAACGGCTTGGCCACGGTACGCGGCCCGCGGCGGAGGGTCAAACCTGGGCGGCGTACTCGACGTGCGTGGGCGAATCCGCCAGGATGCACCCGAACGGCCGATGTCGTCGTCCCGACACACCGGGCACGATCTTGACGCGCCGGACCCGAGGTCGAGGGGGACCACGGTCCGATGCGCCTCTCCCGTACCCCCGGCGTCGGCCCACAGGTTGTGGACAACTGTGTGGATCAAGGCCCGGCATGCGAGACTTCCGGGCGGATCAGGGCCAACAGCAGCATCGGGAGCGATCACGTGCCACCACAGGACGACCCGATCGCGCAGGTCTGGGACCGCGCCGTCGGCCGGATCGCCAACGACCCGTCGACGAGCGCCCAGCAGCTCGCCTTCATCCGTCTGGCGCGTCCGCTCGGCCTGCTCGACGGCACGGCGCTGCTCGCGGTCGGCAACGAGTTCACCAAGGACTACCTCGAGTCGCGCGTGCGCACGGAGCTCAACGCCGCGCTGAGCGAGGTGCTCGGGATGGACGCGCGGTTCGCCGTGACCGTGGACCCGTCGCTCGACACGGACACCCCCCGGGCCGCCCCGTCCCACGACCACAGCCGCGACCACCTGCTGGAGCGCGACGGGCATGGTGAGGACCGGCGGACCGCCGACGACGACCTCGCGAGCGACGAGCACGACCGGTTCCGCTCCGGCGATCACGACCGGCCACAGCTCACGTACGACGAGCGCTCCCAGGGTCGCTCCGCCCAGCCGTCACGACCGAGCGCGGAGCCGGCACGGCTCAACCCGAAGTACCTCTTCGAGACCTTCGTCATCGGCGCGTCCAACCGGTTCGCCCACGCCGCCGCCGTCGCGGTGGCCGAGGCGCCTGCCAAGGCCTACAATCCGCTCTTCATCTACGGGGACTCCGGCCTCGGCAAGACGCACCTGCTGCACGCGATCGGCCACTACGCCTTCTCGCTCTACCCCGGCGTGCGCGTGCGCTACGTGAACTCCGAGGAGTTCACCAACGACTTCATCAACTCCATCGGAGAGGGGAAGGCCGGCGCCTTCCAGCGCCGCTACCGGGAGGTGGACGTCCTCCTCGTCGACGACATCCAGTTCCTGCAGGGCAAGGAGCAGACGATGGAGGAGTTCTTCCACACGTTCAACACGCTCCACAACGCCAACAAGCAGGTCGTCATCACGTCCGACCTGCCGCCCAAGCAGCTCAACGGCTTCGAGGACCGCATGCGGTCGCGGTTCGAGTGGGGCCTCATCACCGACGTCCAGCCGCCGGACCTCGAGACCCGCATCGCGATCCTCCGCAAGAAGGCGGGCAACGAGCGTCTCCAGGCGCCCGACGACGTCCTCTCCTACATCGCGTCGAAGATCTCGACCAACATCCGCGAGCTCGAGGGCGCGCTCATCCGCGTCACGGCCTTCGCGAACCTCAACCGGCAGCAGGTGGACCTGGCCCTCGCGGAGATCGTCCTCAAGGACCTCATCACCGACGAGGACACGGCCGAGATCACGGCGGCCGCGATCATCGCCCAGACGGCGAACTACTTCGGCCTGACGATCGACGACCTGTGCGGCTCGTCCCGCTCGCGCGTGCTCGTCACCGCCCGCCAGATCGCCATGTACCTGTGCCGCGAGCTCACCGACATGAGCCTGCCGAAGATCGGGCAGCAGTTCGGCGGGCGCGACCACACCACGGTGATGCACGCCAACCGCAAGATCCGCGAGCTCATGGCCGAGCGACGCTCGATCTACAACCAGGTCACCGAGCTCACCAACCGGATCAAGCAGCAGCACCGCGGCTGATCCGCACCGCGAGCCGGCGGTCCCGTGCTCCGACCTATCCGCGCCGCCGTCCGGCCGGTCCACGCCGCCGATCCGCACCCCCGCCGGGTGTCCGGATCGTGTGGTTATCCACCCGTAGGACGACTGTTCACATCTGTGGACATCTCTGTGGACGCCCGTGGACGACACGCATGGCGCGTGTGGACGCGGGGCGACGTCGTCGTGGACGGCGGGTGGACGCAGCATGGCCGTCCACCGACGTGCGACGTCGTCGACAGCGGCGTCGACAGCGGCTCCACAGGCACCGTCCGGCCGTGACCAGGGCAGACGGCCGTCGTCCACAGTGTCCACACCACCGATGATGACGACGAGATCTCTCTCATCCAGGGATCCACAGCGCCTTCATGGGGAGTCCGGGTGCGGCCGGCCCGCCCCACGGGAGCGACGTCGAGAACCACACGACCGGATCACACGTGTGGTGTTCCCGTCTGCGCCGACTCGCGTACTGTTCGGTCAGATCCGTGCCTGAGGACCGCCGTCGTGCCCCCAGGTGGAGGACCGTGACGACGTCGCCCTACCGAGCGGCACGCCAGCGGCCACCACGACCGTCCTCGGCACAGCGGCAGAACGGCACACGACTGCACGCGGCCCCGACGTACCGGGGCCCGGCGCGCGAAAGGGATGAGCGATGAGGTTCAGGGTCGACCGTGACGTCCTCGCCGAGGCGGTCACCTGGACCGCACGGTCGCTGCCGACGCGTCCGCCCGTGCCCGTCCTGGCCGGTGTCCGGCTCGAAGCCGACGCGAGCGGCGTCGTGCAGCTCTCGAGCTTCGACTACGAGGTCTCGGCCCGCTCCGAGATCGCGGCGGACGTCAGCGAGCCCGGCACCGTCCTCGTCTCCGGGCGGCTGCTCGCGGAGATCTCCCGCGCCCTGCCGGCGAAGCCGGTCGACGTCGTCCTCGACGGCACGAAGGTCACGGTGACGTGCGGCGCGAGCCGGTTCACGCTCCTGACCATGCCGGTCGAGGACTACCCCGCCCTCCCGGCGATGCCGGGCGTGGTCGGCACCATCTCCGGCAACGAGCTGGTCGAGGCCGTGGGCCAGGTGACCGTCGCGGCGAGCCGTGACGACACGTTGCCGCTGCTCACGGGCGTCCGGGTCGAGATCGAGGGCGAGACCATCACGCTCCTCGCCACGGACCGCTACCGCCTCGCCCTGCGCACGGTCGGCTGGACCCCTGCGGACCCGGCCCACTCCTCGGTCGCGCTCGTCCGCGCCCGGACGCTGTCCGACGCCGCGAAGTCGCTCGGCAGCAGCGACCAGGTGACCGTCGCACTGTCGACGGGGTCGGGCGTCGACCTCATCGGCTTCGAGGCGGGCGGGCGTCACACGACCTCGCTGCTCGTGGACGGCGACTACCCCGCGGTCCGCCGCCTCTTCGCCGCGGAGAAGCCGATCCACGCGGTCGTCTCGACGCAGGCGCTGACCGAGGCCGCCCGTCGCGTGTCCCTCGTGGCCGAGCGCAACACGCCGATCCGGCTCGCGTTCTCCGAGGGCCAGGTGGTGCTCGACGCCGGCCAGGGTGATGATGCTCAGGCATCCGAGGCTCTCGAGGCCGCCCTCGTCGGCGAGGAGATCACCGTGGCGTTCAACCCGCAGTTCCTGCTCGACGGGCTGGGTGCGCTGAGCACCGAGTTCGTCCGGCTCGCGTTCACGCACCCGAACAAGCCGGTCGAGTTCACCGGTCAGCGCAGCCTCGACGGCGAGGACGACACGAGCTACCGGTACCTGCTCGTCCCGATCCGCTTCGCGAGCTGACGATGACCGGGACGGCGGCGGAGGGATCGGTCGTGCACATCGGCCTCGTCGGGCTGGGCAAGATGGGCGCGAACATGCGCCAGCGCCTGCGCGACAAGGGGCTCCAGGTCACGGGCTACGACCGCAACCCGGACGTGTCCGACGTCGCCGACCTGCCGGCGCTCGTCGCGGCCCTGCCGCAGGAGCGACGCGTCGTGTGGGTGATGGTGCCCTCCGGTGCGCCCACCCGCAGCGTCGTCGACGAGCTCGCCACGCTGCTGACCAGCGGCGACGTCATCATCGAGGGCGGCAACTCGTACTACAAGGACGACATCGCGAACGCGGCCCGGCTCGAGGAGTCCGGCATCCGCTACGTCGACGTCGGCGTCTCGGGCGGCGTCTGGGGCCTGGCGAACGGCTACGGCCTCATGGCCGGCGGCGCGCCGGAGGACGTCGAGGCGCTCATGCCCGTCTTCGACGCGCTGCGCCCCGACGGCCCGCGCGAGGAGGGGTTCGTGCACGCCGGCTCGGTCGGCGCCGGGCACTTCGCCAAGATGGTGCACAACGGCATCGAGTACGGCGTCATGCAGGCGTACGCCGAGGGCTACGAGCTGCTCGCCGCCCAGGACGTCGTGACCGACGTCGTGGGCACGATGCGAGCGTGGAAGCGCGGCACGGTCGTGCGGTCCTGGCTGCTCGACCTCCTCGTCGCCGCGCTCGAGAAGGACCCCGGCCTCAGCGAGATCGACGACTACGTCGAGGACTCGGGCGAGGGCCGGTGGACCGTGGACGAGGCGATCGACCAGGCCGTGCCCCTGCCCGTGATCTCGGCCGCGCTGTTCGCGCGGTTCGCCTCGCGCCAGGAGCCGTCCCCGGCGATGAAGGCCGTCGCCGCGCTGCGGCAGCAGTTCGGCGGGCACGCGGTCCGCCAGGCGGTCCCGCCCTCCGAGCCGGTCTGACCGCTCGCCCCGCCTGACGCCTCGTGCGATCCCGCACCCCGATCCCCCGACCGCGGGTGACCTGTCCGAGCCGGAGTCGATGACGTGCACGTGAGCCGCCTGTCGCTGACCGACTTCCGGTCGTACGAGCAGGTCGACCTTGAGCTCGAGCCCGGCGTGACCGCGCTGGTCGGCCCGAACGGCCAGGGCAAGACGAATCTCGTCGAGGCGATCGGCTACGTCGCGACCCTCGGCTCGCACCGCGTGGCGACCGACGCTGCTCTGATCCGGGCCGGCGCCCCACGCGCCGTCGTGCGGCTGCGCGCCGTGCGCGGGGACCGGCAGAGCCTCGTCGAGCTCGAGATCAACCCGGGGCGCGCCAACCGGGCGCAGCTCAACCGCGCGCCGGTCCGCCGCGCGCGCGACGTGCTCGGCGTGCTGCGCACGGTGCTCTTCGCACCCGAGGACCTGGCCCTCGTCAAGGGCGACCCCGACGGCCGTCGGCGGTTCCTCGACGAGCTCATGGTCCAGGTCTCACCGCGGATGGCCGGCGTCCAGGCGGACTACGACCGGGTGCTGCGACAGCGCGGCGCGCTGCTCAAGACGGCGGGCGCCGCCCGGCGCGGTCGTCGGTACCGCGCGTCCGGTGCGGCCGAGGCCGACGGCGACGGGGGCGGCGACCTGCGCACGCTCGACGTGTGGGACAGCAAGCTCGCGCAGATCGGCGCCCAGCTCCTCGCGCAGCGGGTCCGCCTCGTCGAGCAGCTGCGCCCGCACGTCGCGGCGGCGTACGACCAGGTCAGCGCCGGGCAGGGCGAGGCGGTCCTCGGCTACCGCTCCTCGCTCCTGCAGACCGCGCCCGACGACGACCTCGGCCGGCCGGGCACGTCCCGCGCGGCCGCCGGCGGACCCCCCGGGAACCTGGCGACCGTGGCTGCCGTGCCGCACCTCGACGCCGGGCCCGACCTGCTCGAGGCGCAGCTGCTCGAGGCGATGAGCCGCATGCGCGGCCAGGAGATCGACCGCGGGGTCAACCTCGTCGGTCCTCACCGCGACGACCTCGTCCTGACCCTCGGCGGCCTGCCGGCCAAGGGGTACGCGAGCCACGGCGAGTCGTGGTCCTTCGCGCTCGCCCTGCGGCTCGCGTCCTTCGAGCTGCTCACCCACGGGTCGCCCGACGACGACCTCGCCCCCGGCATCTCCGGCTGGGGCGAGGGCGCCGAGCCCGTGCTCATCCTCGACGACGTCTTCGCCGAGCTCGACGCCCGTCGCCGCGACCGTCTCGCCGGGCTGGTGGCGCGCGCGGAGCAGGTGATCGTGACGGCGGCCGTCGCCGAGGACGTCCCGGAGCAGCTGGAGGGCGCGCGGGTCGACGTCATGGCCGGTCAGGTGACCCGTGTCCGATGACGAGCAGGTCCCCCCGGCGACCGGCGCCGACGACGGCCCGACCGTCGAGCCCGGCCGACCGATCGCGGAGGCGCTCGGCCTGACGCCGCCGTCGGAGGTCGCGCGTGCCGCGCTCAACCGGGCGAAGGCGGCGGCCGCCGCGCGTGGTGCGCGCCCCGGCCAGCCGGGCCGGAC
>NZ_JACVQL010000134.1 GCF_019733465.1 Actinotalea ferrariae
GGCCGCCGCCGCGCGTGGCGCCGCCGGGGGCGCGACCGCAGGGGACGCGGCGACCGACGCGACGGACGCCCGGCCGACGTCGTCCCGGTCCGAGACGCGACGGCTCCTGTACGCCGTCGGCGCCGGCGGTGGCGCCCTGGCCCTGCACTGGGCGGGTCAGCAGAGCGGCCCGACCGCGGCGGTCGCCGCGGTGGCGGGCCTCGCGCTCGTCGCCGTCGCGGCGCCGGGACTGCTCCCGCGCGGGACCCTCCGGCTCGCGCGCGGGCTGCCGGCCGTCATCCTGCTGCGCGGGCTGTTCGCCTCCGCGTTCTTCGGCGCCGAGGTGTTCCTGCCGCTCGTCCTCGTGAGCGAGCGCGGGCTCAGGCCCGCCGTCGCGGGCATCGCCCTCACCGTCGCGGCGATCCTGTGGTCGACGGGGTCCTGGCTGCGCGGACGCCAGGAGGGCCGGTGGACCGACCACGCGGTGCTGCGCGCCGGTGGGGCGTGCGTGACGCTCGGCATCACGCTGGCCGCGACCGCCGTCTGGTCGGCCGGGCCGGTCGCCGTGAGCATCCTCGGGTGGGGCCTCTCGGGCCTCGGGATGGGCATGGTCTACCCGACCCTGACGCTCCTCACGCTGCGGCTCTCCGCGCCGCAGGAGCAGGGTGCGAACACCTCGTCCCTCCAGCTCAGCGAGGCGCTGACCGTCGCCCTCGTCCTGGCGGTGAGCGGTCCGCTGTTCGCGGCGCTGGTCGAGCGCGACGTCGTCGCCGCGTACCTGGCGTGCTTCGGCGTCGCCGTCGTGCTCGCGCTCGGGGCGGCCGTCCTCGCGGGACGCGTGCGGCCGACGGCCTGACCCGCCGCCGGCCTCAGCCCGCAGACGTCGTCACGGGCACGGCGCGGTCGGCCGGCATGAGGACCCAGAGCACCGGGTAGAGGATCAGCGGCGAGCCGGGCAGGACGACGAGCAGCACGAAGACGAGCAGCCGGGCACCCCACGGCGTGATCCCCAGGCGGCGCGCGACGCCGGCGCAGACGCCGGCGAGCACGCGTCCCTGCTGGGGGCGCGACCAGCCCTGGCGGTACATGCTGTCGTGGATGTTCACGGCGATCTCCTGAGGTGGGGGACGTCTGTCTGCGGTGTCCCCAGCCTGCGCCCCGACCGCCCCCCGCCGCATCGGGGCCTCCCCTGATCCGCCCCGGAGAACCACCCCGACGCCCCCACCCCGCTCCCCCGACCGCCCCCACCCCGCCACCCCCTCGCCGAGCCGGGCGGGGGCGCGGGAGGGGCGGGGCGGCGGGGCGGCGCCGGTGGGAGGGGGTGGGGCGGCTGTCACACGGGGTGAGCACAACTCCGACACGGGGACTTCACCCGGAACTTCACCCGGGCTACTGTGCGGTTACCGACGGGTAGCCGCCCTCCACGACGACGTGCAGCGCGCCGCTCACCGACGGTCACAGCACCGCCAAGGGGAAGAAGCACCGATGCGCGCACGCCGCACGATCCTGGCCTCACTCACTGCCGCAGCCCTCGCGCTGCCCCTCGCCGGGATCGGAGCGGCCACCGCCGCACCGCCCGCACCGGAACCTCCCCCACCGGGCGCCGCGGGCGTTCCCGTCCCGCAGGGCGCCCTGCCGGTCCCGACCGCGGGCGGCGAGGACGGCGGCGCGCAGAGCAAGGTCACGGCGAGCATGGCCGAGGCCTCCGGGAACGTCACGGCGTTCGTCCAGCTCGACGCGCCGTCGGCCCTGGACACCGCCGAGGCCGGCGGCAGCGACGCCGAGGTCGCCGCCGTCGAGCAGGAGGTCGCAGCCCTCGCCGAGGAGGTCGTGCCCCAGGGCCCGTCGGCACCCGAGTCGGTCGAGGTCACCTCGAACCTCGTCTCGGGCGTCGTCGTCACGGGTGACGCCGAGGAGATCCGGGCGCTCGCCGCGGAGGACGCCGTCGTGCGCGTGCACCTCGTGGTCACCAAGTACCCGGCGAACAAGGGGACGGACGTCTTCACCCGTGCCCTCGAGTCGTGGCAGGCGACCGGCCTGACCGGGCAGGACGTGACGATCGGCGTCATCGACACCGGCGTCGACTACACGCACGCGAACTTCGGCGGCCCCGGCACGGTCGAGGCCTACGCCGAGGCGTACGGCGCCGACGGCACCGGCCCCGTGCCGGAGGGCCTCTACGACCCGGCCAAGTTCCTCGGCGGCTACGACTTCGCGGGCGCGACGTACGACCCGGACGTCCCCGGGACCGCCCAGCCGGACGAGAACCCGATCGACCCGCCGTACACGTCCGCGAACGTGGGCCACGGCTCGCACGTCGCGGGCACGGCGGCCGGCTACGGCGTGCTCGCCGACGGCACGACGTTCGAGGGCGACTACACGACGCTCACGGACATCAGCGACTGGAAGATCGGCCCGGGCTCCGCGCCCGAGGCGGGCATCTACGGCCTCAAGGTCTTCGGCGACGCGGGTGGCGGCACGAACCTCACCATCAACGCGCTCGAGTGGGCGGCCGACCCCAACGGGGACGGTGACCTCAACGACCACCTCGACATCATCAACCTGTCGCTCGGCCTCGACTACGGCGTCGCCGACGACCCCGAGAACCTCTTCATCGACGAGCTCAGCCGGCTCGGCGTCCTGTCCGTCATCGCCTCGGGCAACGCCGGCGACAACACCGACATCGGCGGCAGCCCGGGCAACGCCCGCAGCGCGCTGACCGTCGCCTGGTCCGTCGGCGACACGCAGACCTTCGACGCCGTCGAGGTCGTCGAGGCCGGCGACCCGGCCCTCGTCGGCCTGCACGCGGCGCAGAACTCCGTCAACTACGGCGGCGAGGACGTCACCGCACCGGTCGCCTACATCGGCGAGGTCGACGGCTGCGACCCCTTCACGCCGGAGCAGGCGGCCGCCACGGCCGGCAACATCGTCTGGCTGTGGTGGGACGACGACGACGCCACGCGCCGGTGCGGCAGCGGCGTCCGGTGGAACAACGCCACCGCCGCCGGTGCGGTGGGCGTGCTCATCGGCACGGAGCTGCGCGTGTTCCCCGCCGGCATCGCGGGGAACACGGAGATCCCGGGGGCCCAGCTCACCGCGGCCGCGACCGACGCGCTGCTGCCGGAGATCCAGGCCGGTAGCGTCGTCGCGCACATCGGCCCTTCGTTGGGCAACGCGGCGATGGTGACCGACCCGACCCTCGCGGACACCCTCTCGACGAGCTCGTCGCGCGGCGTCCACGGGTCCCTCGGCGTCATCAAGCCCGACGTCGCAGCCCCCGGCAACCTCATCGCGTCGACGGCGTCGGGCAGCGGCACCGAGGTGCACACCATCTCGGGCACCTCGATGGCGACGCCGCACGTGGCGGGCATCGCGGCGCTCCTCGTCCAGCAGCACACCGACTGGACGCCCGCGCAGGTGAAGGCCGCGGTCATGAACACCGCGACGCACGACGTGTACCGGGACGAGAACGGGACGGGACCTGCCTTCGGGCCCCTGAGCGTCGGGTCCGGGCGCGTCGACGCGTTCGACGCGACGCAGGCGGAGGTCATCGCCTACGCGACGCAGGACCCGGAGCTCGTGTCGGTGACCTTCGGCGTCCTCGACGTCGCGACGGAGACGGTGGTCGAGAGCCGTCAGGTGACCGTGCGCAACATGGGCAGCACGACGAAGACCTACGGGACGTCCTTCTCCACCTCGACCACCGCGGGCAGCGCGACGATCACGACCACGCCGTCGTCGATCACCGTGGCACCCGGGGACGAGGCGGTCGTCACCCTGACGCTCACGGTGGACCCGGCCGGGCTCACGCGGGACATGGACCCGAACTCCGACGAGACCGTGCTCGGCGTGCCGCGCGACTTCGTCACGAGCATCTCGGGGCGTCTCGTGCTCCAGCCGTCCGCCGGCCCCGAGCTGCGCGTGCCCGTGCAGGCCGCGCCGCGCCCGGTCGGCGACATCTCGGCCGCCGGACCGGTCGAGTTCACGGACGGGGCCGACACGACGGCCGAGCTCGTGCTCGAGGGTCGCGCGGTCACCACGCCGGGCTGGGCGTCGCACGTCGCGCCGTTCGCCCTCGTCGCGGAGAGCCCGCAGCTCGAGGACGACCCGTCCCAGGGCGCCACGTCGGAGTCCTCGATCGAGGCGGCCGACATCCGGTACGTCGGCTTCTCCTCGACCGCACCGCAGATCGCGGCCGCGGGCGGCGACCCGAGCCTCGGCACCATCGGCATCGGCATCGCGACCGAGGGCGAGTGGCCCAACCTGGGCACGCTCGCGGGGATCCCGTACGTCCAGACGGACATCGACGGCGACGGGACCGCCGACCTCGAGACCGCGGTCCAGAAGATCGCGGCGGAGACGGACCTCACCGTCGCTACGACCTACTGGCTGCACGACGAGGGCGACTACTCCGAGGGCGACGTCGTGGGCGTGTTCCCCGTGAACGGCGTCTGGTCGGACCAGTTCACGACGGTGTTCGACAGCGACGTCGTCGTGCTGCCGATCCCGCTGACCGACACGGGTACGACGGAGCCGACGGTGCTCATCGCACCGGGTGACGTGCCGACGTTCTCCGTCGCGACGTTCTCGGACTACGCGAGCAGCCCGACCAACACGGTCGACTCGGTCGAGCCGTTCACCGCGGACCCGTACGCACCGCCGTTCTGGTTCGAGGGCACGACGCCGGACTCGCTGTGGTTCGAGGCGTCGGACGGCGCCGCGATCACCGTGCACCGGGCACCGACGGCGGGCGACGCCCGCCTGCTCCTGCTGCACAACGCCAACGTGGACGGCCGCCGTGCCGAGGTGGTCGACGTGACCGCCCCGGTCGCGACGCCGACGACGACGACGCTCACGGTCAACGGTGTCCTGCGGGACGGCGCACCGATCCGGCTCGACGCGAGGATCGCCCCCGCGGAGGCCACGGGCACCGTCACGTTCCTCGACGGCACCACGGAGATCGGCTCCGCGCGGGTCCGCAACGGCCTCGCGTGGACGACGGTCCGGCTCACGACCGGGTCGCACACCCTCCAGGCGGTGTTCACGCCCGACGACCCGCGCTGGGCGGGCTCGTCGTCGGCACCCGTGACGGTGGAGGTCAGGGCGAAGATCACGTCGACCCTGATCATGCAGGCGCCGTCGCAGATCCAGGCCGGGCAGACCGCCTACGCGGTCGGGCTGGTCTACACCGACGGGGCCAGGCCGTTCGGCACGGTCGAGGTCAGCGAGAACGGCACGGTCCTGGCATCCGCCACGGTGTTCACCGTGGGCCGCGCCGGCCTCGTGTCGGTCCAGCTGCCGCGCAACCTCTCCGTCGGCACGCACCACCTCACGTTCACCTACACCGGGAACGACTGGGTGGCACCTGCCTCGGTGGAGCAGGACGTGAGGGTCGTCGCACGGGGGGGCCGCTGGTCCTGACCCGTACGGCGTGAAGGGGCCCGGCACCGCTCTGGTGCCGGGCCTCTTTGTCGTCGGCCCTGCGAGCGTCCGTGCAGGCGGAGGCGGACCGTCCCCGTCCGGCTGCACGGACGCTCGCACGCGAGCGTCCGTACGCTCGTGGGATGGAGCCCGTCGTGCTGTCCCTGCCGTTCGCCGGGCGGTGGCTCGTGCAGAACAGCCCCGCGCGACGGGTGCCCAGCCACGGCGTCGACGTGCTCGGCGAGCGGTACGCCATCGACTTCGTCGGCGTCGACGACCGGCACCGGACGGCGCCGGTCCGGGACTGGCGGACGTTCCTCGCGACCGAGCCGCCCGAGCGGTTCGCCGCCTTCGGACGGCCGGTCCTCGCGCCCGCCGACGGCGTCGTCGTCGCGACGCACGACGGCGAGCCCGACCACGAGGCCCGGCGCTCGCAGCTCGCCCTCGTGCCCTACGCGCTCGGCCAGGCGGCCCGGCTCCGCGAGGGCGTGGGCGCCGTCGCCGGGAACCACCTCGTCGTCGCGCTGCCGGGCGGCACCGGGTTCGTCGCGCTCGTCCACCTGCGGCGCGGCTCGCTGCGCGTCGGCGTCGGCGACGCGGTGCGCGCCGGGCACCCGATCGCGGAGTGCGGCAGCTCGGGGAACTCGACCCAGCCGCACCTGCACGTGCAGGTCATGGACAGCGCCGACCTGGCCGTCGCGCAGGGCGTGCCGCTGGACTTCCGCGACTTCCGCGAGTGGCGGCGAGGGCGGGGCGAGCCGCGGCCGCGCGCGTCAGGGATCCCGGACGAGGGCTCCGTCGTCGAGCCCCTGGGACGTACTCAGTAGACGAAGATGTCCAGCCAGTCCCGGTGGTGCGCATGCAGCAGCACCATGAACAGGATCAGGTCGAACAGCAGGTGCACGCACACGACGTAGGTCAGCGACCGCGTGACCTTGAACGTGTAGCCCTGCACGAGCGCGAACGGGTAGATCAGCCACGGGCCCCAGGCGTGGAAGCCCAGCTCGTGCAGGAAGGACGTGAACAGCACGGCCTGCACCAGGTTCGCCTGCCAGTCCGGCAGGTGCCGCCGCAGGAGCGTGAAGCACGTGCAGATGAAGAACAGCTCGTCCCAGATGCCCAGCGCGTTGGTGCCGAGGAACAGCCGGCCGACGCCCTCCGCACCCTCGACCGCCGGCCAGTTCTGGTAGACGCCCGTGCGGATCATGTAGACGGGCAGCAGCGCGTAGCCGATCACGACGACGGCGACGAGCCACACCTTCTCGAACCGGGTCCAGCGTCCCGCCCGCAGGGGGAAGCGGATCGCGTGGTCGCGGTAGACGTGGCGGGACACGAGGTAGGGCACGGCCACGGCGAGGACCATCGCGGTCCCCATCGTGAGGATGTGCTCGTTCGAGACCTCGGTGTTGATCGGCACGATGCTCATGATCACGAGCCCGACGACGACGAGCGCGAGGTCGCGCAGCAGCGCGAGGTGCCCGACGACGCGTCCCAGCACCGCCGCCACGGCGAGCGCGACCGCGAGCACGGCGTACCCGACCGCGGCCTGCTGGAGGCCGAACAGCGCGAACCCGCCGCCCGCGACGAGCACGGCGGGCACCAGGTTGGCGGCGTGCCGACGGACCTCCGGCGGGCCGGCCGGCGCCGCGTCGACGGCGGACGTGCTCAGAAGTCGTCCAGGTCCAGCTCGAACCAGACCGTCTTGCCGCCCTCGGCGTGCTCGTCGACGCCCCAGCGGGTCGACATCGCCTCGACGATCGCCATCCCGCGCCCGCTCGGCGCGCTCGGCTCGCGGTGCAGCACGACGGGGGCCAGCGAGCCGCCGTCGCTCACCGACACCCGCACGGTGGTCTCCGTGGTGCGCACCTGGACGCCGACGGCGCCGCCCTCACCGCCGTGCAGCACGGCGTTGGCGAGCAGCTCGCTCGCGAGGAGCTCGACCACCTGGTTGGCCATCCCGACGACGCCGTCCTCGGCGGCCGTGCGGACCACCCAGTGCCGGCCCTGGCCGACGGACTGGCGCTGACCCTGCAGCACGATGCTCTGGACGCCGCCCTCCTCGACGGGGGCGGTGTCGGCGTCACCCTCACGGGCCGCGGCGGCGTCCTGGCCGACGAGGCGGAGGGTGCTGCCGGTCGAGGTGCGGCGTGCGCGGTCAGCGCTCATCGGACCTCCTCGACCTCGCTGCGGACCACATCCGGTGGGGCAACCGTCCCAGAACAGGACGGACCGTGGCCACTGACGCGTCGAGCCTGCCAGAACTCGGGCGGACGCACCCCCCGGAGGCGGTGCGGAACGTGCGGCGTGTCGTCATGCGGGCCCCACCCGGACGGCGTCGTCGTCGTCCACCCAGAAGCGCAGCGCCGCGAGGTCGGCGACGACGACGTCCGCGTCGATGCCGGGCGTCGTCGTCGTCAGGCCGACGGCGACCGCGCCCGCGGCGCGCGCGGCCCGGATGCCGGCGCTCGCGTCCTCGACCACGAGGCAGTGCGTCGGGTCGACGCCGAGCCGCTCGGCACCCATGAGGAACGGCTCGGGGTGGGGCTTGCCGTGCGTCACGTCGTCGGCCGCGACGACGGCGGCGGGCACCGGCAGGCCTGCGGCGGCGAGGCGAGCCTCGGCCAGCCCGCGGGTCGCCGAGGTCACCACGGCGCACCGGCCGCGCGGCGCGAGCAGGCTGAGCGCCTCCATCGCGCCCGGGAGCACGGCGATCCCCTCGAGGTCCGCCAGCTCGAGCTCCAGCACGCGCGCGAACGCGACCTCGCGCTCGGCGTCGCTCATGCCCGGCAGCAGGCGGTCGACGATGCCGCGCGCCGGGATGCCGTGGAGGTCGTCGAACGCGACGGCGGGGATGCCGTACTCGCGCGCCATCGTGGTCCAGGAGCGGATGACCGAGTCGACGGACGAGATGAGCGTGCCGTCCATGTCGAGCAGCACGCCCGCGAACGGGCGGTCGAGCACCGCCCACGCGGCGTCGTCGTCCCGGCCGACGACGTCGGCCGTGGGCTCGGTGACGGCAGGGTCGGGGAGGGGTGTCGCACTCACCGCCCCAGCCTCGCACGGCTCACGGCAGGCCGATGAGCCGGGGGATGCCGGGCGGCGCCGCGGCGGACAGCTCGAGGTACTTCGCCTCGGCACGGTGCAGGCGGACGTGCTCGTCGAGCGTCCAGGTCGGCCCGTTGCGCAGCACCGTGCCGCACGAGCACGGCAGGTAGACGGTGCCGTCCGGGTCGGTGCGCACGGTGCCGACCGTGTAGTGGGTCGAGCGGGCACGCGCCTTGGCGTCCCGGAGCGCGGCGCTCACGGGTTCGGTCAGCCGTTCGGTCACGGCACCAGTGTGGCGCACCGACGCCGGGGCGGGACGCGCGCCCAGGTCAGGAGCCGAGGCTCATCCGGTCGCGGTAGCCGGCGAGCACGGTGTCCACCACCTCGGCGGTGCGGAGCGCGCTGACGCCGGTGCTCGGGCACGGGCCCACCCCGCGCAGCGCGTCGACGACGGTCTGGATGAGCGGGAGCTGGACCGTCGCGGGCTTCGGGGCCTCGATCGTGCGCTCGCCGGTCGCCGTCGTGAGGCGCAGCGGCTCGTCGCCGAAGGTCGAGAAGCGCAGCGTGCCGCGTGAGCCCACGAGCGAGACCTCGTCCGTCCGCTCCTGCGCCGCGAAGCACCAGAGCCCGACGCCCTCCACCGCCGAGTCGCCGGCGCCCGCCTGGAAGGTCATGGTCACGGTGTCCTCCGCCGGGTAGTGCCCGCCGAGGTTCACGGCCGTCCCGCGCACGTGCGAGAGCGGGCCGAGCAGGTGGTCGAGCAGGTCGAGGGTGTGCGAGCCGAGGTCGACGAACAGACCGCCGCCCGCGATCTCGGGCCGGACGCGCCACGGCAGGTGGCCGGGGTCCCACATCTCGGGTGCCGACGTCGTGCGCACCGTGACCGCCCGCACGTCGCCGATCGCGCCGTCGGCCAGGAGCGTCGCGACGGTCCGGAACCGCGGCATCGCGCGCCGGTAGTAGGCGACGAAGAGCGGCACGCCCGCCGCGTCGCACGCGCGGATCATCGTGCGGCACTCCTCGGCCGTGCGCGCCATGGGCTTCTCGACGTACACCGGCTTGCCGACGGCTGCCGCGCGCACCGCGTAGTGGCGGTGCGAGTCCGGCGGGGTCGCGACGTAGACGGCGTCGACCTCGGGGTCTACGAGGAGGGCCTCGGCGTCGTCGTACCACCGCGGCACCCCGTGCCGGCGCGCGTAGTCCTCGGCCTTCGCACCGTCACGCCGCATCACGGCGACGAGCCGCGAGCCCTCCGCCTGCTGGAAGCCCGGCCCGCTCTTGACCTCGGTCACGTCACCGACGCCGATGATCCCCCAGCTGATCTCGTCCACACCGCGACCGTACCGAGGGGCGCGCCGAGGGGACGACGCCGACCGCGGTCACTCCGCGCGGACGTCGAGCCCGAGCGCCTCGGCCACGGTGACGGCCTGCGCGAGGGTGACGATCGCGCCGCGCAGCAGCACCGCCCCCGGCTCGATGCCGCTGAGCTCCGTGCCGCGGAGGTCGGCGCCGGTCAGGTCGGTGCCGTGCAGCCAGGCGGCGGACAGGTCGCCGTCGCGCACCGAGGCGCCCGCGAGGTTCGCCGAGGTGAGGTCCGCCTCGCGCAGCCGCGTGCCGGTGAACCGCGCCGAGCGCAGGTCGGCGCCGCGCATCCGGACGAACGACCAGTTGCCGCCGTCGACGGCGAGCGCCGAGAGCTCGCAGTCGTCGAACGACGAGCCGACCAGCTTCGACCGCTCGAAGCGCGCGTCGAAGAACGAGCAGCGGCGGAACGTGCAGTTCACGAAGGCCGCCTCGACGTGCACCGACGCGTTGAAGCGGACGCCCGCGAACGTGCACTCCTCGAAGACCGCGCCCGTCCCGGTGACCTCGGTCATGTCGACGTCGACGAACGCGACCTGCCGGTGCTCGGCCCCGGTGAGGTCCCGCCCGTACCAGTCCTCCCCCACGACGCGGCTGGTGGTCTGCGGTGCCTCGGGCGTCTGCGACATCCCGCGATCGTGCCGCACGTGCCCCCGGTTCTGGAACGGCTGTGCGCGTCCGAGCGCGGCATCGGTGCCAGAACCGGTGGGCGGCGGTGGGGGGCGGCGCGGGGACGGCGGCTGACCGGTGGCGGCCGACGGGCTGCAGCCGAGGCGGTGACACGCCGCGAGGGCCGTCCTACTGTCGGAGCATGTGCCGCAACATCCACGTCCTGCACAACTTCGAGCCGGCCGCGACGGACGACGAGGTCCACGCCGCCGCGCTCCAGTACGTGCGCAAGATCGCCGGGACCACGAAGCCGTCGCAGGCCAACCGCGAGGCGTTCGACCGCGCGGTCGAGGACATCGCGCACGCGACCCGGCACCTGCTCGCCGACCTCGTCACCAACGCACCGCCCAAGGACCGCGAGACCGAGGCGGCCAAGCGCCGGGCGCGATCCGCGGAGCGCTACGCCTCCTGAGGTACCTCAGACCCACCTCAGCCCCACCTCAGGGCGGCCTGGGACGGATCCCCCGTCCAGGACCCGACGACCGTCGGATCCGACGCCCCCCGCCTCACGAGCACCGTGTCTCCCATACCGGCACCCCGCCGGGACCGAGGAGGTCACGATGTCCAGCACCCTGTGGGGCCCCGCGCTCCAGGCCGAGGTCGACTACCGGCGCGAGCAGCTGACCGTCGCCCGGTCCCCGCGACGCGAGCGTCGCCGTCCGGCCCTCCACCGCACCCGGGCGGTCAAGCACCGTGACTCGCGTGGGTGGGCGCTGCCAGGATCGGGGGCATGGCACGCAGCCCAGTGACGCAGCTCGTCGCACGCGAGGCGGAGGTCGCCGCGCTCGGCGCCGCGCTCGACCGCGCCGCCGCCGGGAGCCCGTCCCTGGTGCTCCTCGGCGGTGACGCGGGAGTCGGCAAGACGCGCCTGCTGACCCATGTCGCCGAGATGGCCGCGGCGCGGGGGGCGACGGTCGTGACGACGCACTGCGTCGACCTGGGCGAGGTGGGCCTGCCCTACCTCCCCTTCGCCGAGGCGCTCGCCCAGCTGACGTCCGACCCGGCGACGGCGGCGCTCGTCGAGCGGGTCGTCGAGGCGAGGCCGGCGCTCGGCCGGCTCGTGCCGTCCGCACGTCGGGCCGGCGTCGCCGCCCGCGCAGGGGGCGGAGC
>NZ_JACVQL010000135.1 GCF_019733465.1 Actinotalea ferrariae
CGTCGGGCGCGTCCTCCGGCCCGCCCGCGCCCAGACCGGCGTCCGCGGGCGCGCTCGCGAGCGCGGCGTCCCGGCCGAGCGCGCCGGTGCCTCGCAGGAGCGGGCTCGTGGGCCCTGGGTTCTCAGCGTGTGCACTCATCGCCTGCCCCATCGGCACCACGGGCGCACCGTCAAGGGTTCTGCGCCGCCGAGGGAGAAGTGCGGGCGGATCACTGGCACGATGGGAGCAGCAGTCGCGTCATGACGTGGGGGGCCGGATGTCTCACCCTGTGTCCTGACATGTCAGCGCTCAGGCACCAGCTGGAGGCCCCGATGAGCCAACCTGCGGAACCCGCCGCCGGTGCCGTCGTGGGCGGGGGTCCCGAGGCCGTCGGCCTGGGCACGGTGACCCTGCCGGCCGAGCCCTCGTCCGTGCCGCACGCGCGCCGCTTCGTGCAGGACGCGCTCGTCGGTCAGCACGCCGACGTCGTCGACCGGGCCGAGGCCTGCATCTCCGAGCTCGTGACGAACGCCGTGCTGCACGCCCGCACCGAGATCCGGATCAGCGTCGAGGACCTCGGCGACACCATCCGGCTCGACGTCCGGGACCGCTCGACGGCGATGCCCCGGCGCCTCGTCCACACCGTGCGCTCGGCGACCGGTCGCGGCATGGAGATGGTCGGGCTGCTCGCGCGCTCGTGGGGCGTCGACCTGCTCGAGGGCGACGCGAAGTCCGTCTGGTGCGAGCTCGGCGTCGACCAGGACGCCGACACGGTCGAGCCGCCCGACCCGGAGGCGCTGCTGGCCGCGTGGCCGGACGACGACGAGCTGCTCATGGGTCCGTGGGAGGGCGAGGTCGAGCCCGTGCTCCCCCGGCCGCGCACGCCGTCGGCCCTCGAGTCGCGCGCGGCGGGCGACGGCGCACGCACCTTCACGCTGGTCGGGTACCCGGTGCGCCTCGGCATCCTGGCGCGCGAGCACACGAGCGGGATCCTGCGCGAGTGCGCGCTCCTCTCCCAGGTCGCGGCGACCACGCACGCGCCGGCGCAGCTCGTCGCGCTCGCCGGGGCCCTGACCGGCTCGTACAGCGGCGAGCTCACCGTGATCGACCAGCAGCGCAGCGACGCCCTGGCCCGCGGTGACGCCACGGTCGACCTCGTCTACACCGGCGGGCCCGGGAGCACCGAGATGGTGCTCGCGTGGCAGTCCGCGATGGAGGCGCTCGACGCGTTCGCGGAGACCTCGGCGCTGCTCTCGCTCACGACCCCGCCGCGGCTCGTCGCGCTGCGGGACTGGATGACGCAGGAGATGGTGCGCCAGAGCCAGGGCGCCGAGCCGCGTCCCTGGACCGGCGACCTGGAGTGACGCCGGTCGGCGCCGGCTGAGGGCGGTTCGGCGCCGGCTGACGGCGGTCAGCGCCGCCCGGACGTCTCGGGCCGGCGCTCGACGCGGTCCCAGCCCCGGCGGGACGCCCGGGCACCGAGCCGGTCCGGCTTGGCGCGGTAGACGACGTAGGGCCGCCACAGGTAGCCGACCGGCGCGCTGAACACGTGCACGAGGCGCGTGAACGGCCACAGCGCGAAGAGCAGCATCGCCGCCATGCCGTGCAGCTGGAAGCCGAGCGGCGCCTCCGCCATGAGCTCGGGGTGCAGGTCGAACCGGAAGATCCCGCGGAACCACACCGAGACGCCGTCGCGGTAGTCGTAGTGGCCGCCGAGGTTGAGGATCGAACCCGCGACGGTGTTCCACATGCCGAGGAAGATGACGACCGCGAGCACCAGGTACATGGCCTTGTCCATGCGCGTGGTGGCGCTGAACACCGGGCCGACCGTGCGCCGGCGGTAGATGAGCAGGACCATCCCGACGACGGTGCACACACCCGCGACGGCGCCGATCGTCACCGCGAGGAAGTGGTAGACCTCCTCGGTCATCCCGACCGCCTCGGTCCAGGACTTGGGGATGCCCAGGCCCATGACGTGGCCGAGGAACACGGCCAGGATCCCGAAGTGGAACATCGGGCTCGCCCACCGCAGCAGGCGGCTCTCGTAGAGCTGCGAGGAGCGCGTGGTCCAGCCGAACTTGTCGTACCGGTAGCGCCAGACGTGCCCGAGGACGAAGAAGGCGAGGCACACGTACGGGATCACGACCCACAGGACCGTGTCGGTGGTGGTCATCGGCGGTCTCCTGCCCTCGTCGTCGGCATCGGCAGCGGCTGCGGCCCACCGGCGCCCACGCCGGCGAGGGACCCGTCGAGGAGTCCGGCGCCCGCGTGGCGGGGCGCCGTCGTGAGCGCGGGCTCCGGTCCCGTGCCGAGGTACGACGGCGGCGCGAACGGCTCGAGGCCGACCTCCTCCCCCGGCGGTCCCTCGGCCGCGAGGCGCTCGACGGCGGCACGCTCGTCGCCGTCGAGCGGCGGCAGCGTCGCGCACACCGCCGCGAGTGCCCCGGCCCAGGGCGAGCCGCCGTCGACCAGCGCGAGCCGCAGCAGCTCGAGCCCGGCCCGGTGCTCGAGCAGCAGCCGCAGGCCGGCCTCGCGGTCCTCGTCGCGCTCGCCCGACGCGAACTCCAGCACGACGCAGAGGTGGTCGGGCAGCTCGTCGTCGACCAGCTCGAGGCCCGCGCGGCGGTAGGCCTGCTTGAACTCGACCAGCGCGACGCCCCGCTTGCGGGTGTCGCCGTAGGCGAAGTACGTGAGGTAGAGCGAGCAGCGTCGTCGCAGGTCGAAGGTCGCGACGTACTCGGCCTGGAGCTCCGGCAGCGGCGTCGTGCCGAGGTGGGCGAGGAGACCGTCGAGCGGCTCGCGCACCGGCGACGGCAGCTCCGCCGCGGCGCCGCGCAGCAGCGGGAGCCGCTCGAGGAGCTCGGTGGTCGGGTACTCGAGCAGCATCGCGGCGAGCCGGTGCGCGACCGCCGTCGGCCGCCCCGCGACGCGACGGGCGGCGCGGGCG
>NZ_JACVQL010000136.1 GCF_019733465.1 Actinotalea ferrariae
AGGACGGCAATGGTGCAGTCAGGACGCGTGGTCATCGGGATGGACCCGCACAAGCGGTCGGTGACGATCGAGGTGATGGGCGCAGACGAGGCCGTCCTGGGCGGCGGCCGGTTCGCCACCGACTCGGCCGGCTACCGGGCGCTGCAGGACTACGTGCGCCGGTGGCCGGACCGGGTCTGGGCGGTCGAGGGGTGCAACGGCATCGGCCGGCACGTCGCGCTGCGCCTGCTCCAGGACGGTCAGGACGTGCTGGACGTCCCCCCGAAGTTGTCCGCCAGGGTGCGGGTCTTCGCCACTGGTCAGGGCCGCAAGACCGACGCCACCGACGCCCACTCCGTTGCCCTCGTCGCTACGCGCATGGCCGGGCTGCGACCGGTCGCGGATGACGAGCAGCTCGCGGTCCTGCGCACCCTGGTCGACCGGCGCCGCTCGCTCGGAGAGGAGCACACCCGGATGGTGTCCCAACTGCATCACCTGCTGCTCGAGCTGGTCCCGGGCGGGGCGAAGAAGGACCTGTCCGCGGTCCAGGCGAAGCAGCTCCTGGCCAAGGTCCGCCCGCGCGACGCCGCCGGCAAGGTGCGCCGCCGCGTCGCCGCCGAGCTGATCGGCGACCTCGAGCGGACTCACCGGCGCAAGAAGGCCGCCGACAAGGAACTCACCGAGGCAATCCGCGCGACCGGCACCACCCTGCTGGACCTGCCCGGCGTCGGACCTTCCGGAGCGGCGCGACTGCTCGTCGAGGTCGCCGACATCACCCGCTTCCCTGACCGCGCCCACTTCGCGTCCTGGAACGGCACGGCCCCGATCGACGCGTCCTCCGGTGACCACGTCCGCCACCGGCTCTCGCGCGCCGGGAACCGCCAGATCAACCGCGTCCTGCACATCATGGCCACCGTGCAGCTGCGCCGTCCCGGCATCGGCCGCGACTACTTCGACCGCAAGAAGGCCACGGGGAAGACCTCGATGGAGGCCATGCGCTGTCTCAAGCGGCGGCTGTCCGACCTCGTCTTCCGCACCATGCTCGACGACGCCGTCGCAGCGCTGAAGACGGGCCCGGGAGGACACCGGGGAGCGTCACTCACATCGCAGCGCGGCCGGCTCGCATCCCCACACCGGCACTTCGGATCAGTCACTTCCCGGACCCGCCACCACCGAGCCTAGAACCGCCCTCTCCGCAGCGTCTTGACACAGAGGGGAGCC